>CAZMVU010000087.1:0-18238 GCA_964569295.1 uncultured Nitrospirales bacterium | reverse complement strand
ACCTTTGAAGGAGCCGCCGGACGCAGCTGGCGTGGCGACGCGCCGGACGGCTCTAACACCCGGCGCATAATGCCAGGCAATGTCCCCGTTGATCTTCCGCTGCGGGGCGTCTATCATGCGCGGTTGGTGTGGGGATTCAACCGATAAGGGGTAAGCAGTATGGTTACGACACCAAGCCTTGCGCACATCGAGAAGGGGTACGCGCTGGCGAAGGAAGCGTATGCCGCGTATGGCGTCGATGTGGACACCGCACTGAAGCGGCTCGCGGCCATTCCCATCTCCATACATTGCTGGCAGGGCGACGATGTCGCCGGCTTCGAGAACCTGTCGGCAGCGGACGGCGGCGGCATCCAGGCGACGGGCAACTATCCGGGCAAAGCGCGCACGCCGGACGAGCTGCGTGCGGATGCGGAAAAGGCTCTCGGGCTCATCCCCGGTACGCACCGGTTTAATCTGCACGCCATGTATGCGGAAATGGGCGGTAAGTCTGCCGATCGCAACGAGCTCACGCCGGCGCATTTTCAGGGCTGGATCGACTGGGCGAAGGGCCTGGGCCTGGGCCTTGATTTTAACCCGACCTTCTTCGGCCACCCGAAGGCGGACGATGGTATGACGTTGGCTCACCAGGATGCGGGGATACGCCAGTTCTGGATCGAGCACGCCATCGCGTGCCGCCAGATCGGCGCGGCCATGGGTCAGGCCCTCGGTACGCCCGCGGTTACGAATGTGTGGATTCCCGATGGCATGAAGGACCAGCCGGTGGACCGGCTCGCGCCGCGCCAGCGTCTCGCAGACAGCCTGGATGCCATCTTCAAGAAAGACATCGACCCGAAGTATAACCTCGATGCGGTCGAGTCGAAGCTGTTCGGCATCGGCTCGGAGAGCTATGTCGTGGGCTCGCACGAGTTCTACATGGGCTACAGCATCACCCGCAACAAGCTGCTGTGCCTGGACGCGGGACATTTTCATCCGACCGAGACCATCTCGGAGAAGCTGTCGAGCGTGATGCTCTATGTCGGCGAGATTCTGCTGCACGTGAGCCGGGGCGTCCGGTGGGACTCGGACCACGTGGTGATCCTCAACGACGACCTGCGCGCCATCGCCCAAGAGATCATCCGCCACGGTTTCGAGCCGCGTGTCCATATCGGGCTTGATTTCTTCGATGCAAGCATCAACCGGGTCGCCGCATGGGTCACGGGCACGCGCGCCATGGTGAAGGCGCTCATGATCGCCTGCCTCGAGCCAACGGACCTACTGAAGAAACTCGAGGCGGACGGGGATTTCACATCGCGCCTGGCGTTGCTCGAAGAAGTGAAAGCGCTGCCCTTCGGCGCGGTGTGGGACTACTACTGTGTGCAGCAAGATGCTGCTCCCGGCGCCGCCTGGCTCGAGGAAGTGAAGCAGTACGAAAGGGACGTGCTCGCGAAGCGGTAGCGCAGGCGCGTTGAGAAGTTTGTTATGGGGGAAACCTTCTTTTTGGGTGATTCTTCCGCCGTATGGCGCAGGGTAGCGCACGTGTTTCGCCAATCTGCCCCGTGATAGCGAATGCCAGCGTGCGGCCGGGATACGCAGACCGTTGGCGCGACTTTCGAGTGGGGTGGCTTGCCACCGCACTCGAAGGGGCGCATACATCGTGACTCATAGAGACAGCCGGTGGGCCAGAACCGCTCTCAGCGGTGATACCGGGGCACCCCATGAAGTATAGGAAACGGCCCACGGCAAACGGCTAATGAATTACGAGTTTTCGAGGACGGCCTTACAGACCTCCGGCTCATTGTGGCCCGTGTACCCAGGCCTGCGCCCTGGGCGATTCCAGGTGCGCCTTTCAGGCGCGGAGACGTGACAGACCATGAACGAAAACTGACTTGCGTTACGTGGATACCCTGCTATTCCGATTTGGTCAAGGGTTCGCGCAAAGCAGGGGCGGCTTGTATGCAAAGCGGTTTCCTGCGCGGCCATAGGTGCGCTCTGCGCGGAAACACATGGCGTATCACGCGTGTGTACAGGGATGGGATGGCTTACATGCGGACAGATGGAGAAAACCGGTATTCGAACGGGCGTCGGTATGCCATCGAGACGGTAATTGTGCTGGCGGTCGTTGTGATTACCGTTTTACTTGCCGGCGCCGTACTGTGGCAACGCGGCAATATCAGCGACCAGGGGTTCAACGCAGGCTTCGACTTCGGAATCCCCATCATGCTGCTTGCCGGCGAAGGGTTTGCCAGTCCCGATGCCAGCGCATCGCCGGAACTGGCGGCGTTTCTCGCCGGCGAGCGGACATCGCTCGATCTGGATGAACTCCCCGAGCATCTGCCTGCCAGACCGCTTGATCACTATCTGGAAGAACTACAGGCCATACGCGCGTATAACCTCTATGTAGTCGCCGCGGTATGGTGGTTGTTCGGCATCCATTGGGACAACCTGTATATTGTCGTCCATCTTTTGCATGCCGGCGCCACCGCAGCCCTGTACGCCTTCCTCCGATTGACACTGCCGCGCCTGTGGGCGGCCGTGGTCACCCTCTTCTGCATGTCGCCTCCTTTGGCCATGCCGCACATAATCGATATTCGTGATTACAGCAAAGTGCCTTTTATCCTCGGCATCCTGTTTCTTCTTGGATGGTGCATACGCCGGCCACTGCGTTTGCGGCAATACCTTGTGCTCAGTGCTTTTGCCGGCCTGCTGACCGCCATTGGGCTGGGATTCCGGCAAGATGTGATCGTCGTCATTCCCCCGAGCCTCCTGGTACTCGGGGTGTTTGTTCGAGGGACCCCGCGCCTTGGGGCGGCGCACCGCGCGGCAGGGGTTCTGCTTTATGCGGGCGTGGTCTTCCTGGGCGCACAACCCGTGCCCTGGCTGCACTACGAGCGGGGGAGCGAATACCCGCACAATGTGCTCATGGGCATGACATCGCCGAACGAGCGCGCTATGGATCTGAGTATCCCCTCTTATGAGCGGCTGACGGTGCGCACCGACATGTATGTGAGCCTGGCGCCTCACTTTCATTACAAACGGACGACGGAAGCCCCGGAGCAAGGTACGCGCCATATCGAGGATACCCCCGCAGAGAAAAGCCTTGTTCTAGAGATAGCCGCCGCCTTTCCCGCCGATGCGCTTACGCGGGGATTCGCCGCAATAATCGCCTTTGCCCGGGGTACGGCGATGAAGCTTGAACAACCGGTGGTGGTGCAATGGATAGCCCTGGCCTCCCTTATCGGGCTGGTGCTCGTGTCGGCCAGCCGCAGCATGATGCTCGGCTTTGGCGTGCTTTTCCTGGTGTTGTATTTCGGGGCCTACCATTGCTTGCAGTTTTCAATGCGGCACTATGCCCATTATATTTTTGTGCCGTTCTGGTTGCAGGTCCTGGGCGTCTATCGCGTGGCAGGTCCTGCCTGGCGCCTGTTTCGCCGGCGGAAGAAACCGGACGCCGCCGGCGCCGCACAAGCGCCTGAAACGGCGGTGGGCGCGCCTGTGCGACGCCGTGTTCAGCGCGCCGGAATCTTCGTGCTCATTGTCTTGCTGATAGCCCTGCCGGTCTATGCTGTCCTGCTTGCTGTACAACACGACCAGGTAGTGCACCGTTTGCAAGCGCGCGAAAAAGCAGAGTACGAACCGGTACCCGTGACGCGCGAACAAGGCGAACAGGTGACATTGATGCGGCTTAAGCGGCCGTTGCCCGGAAAAAGCGAGCCGAACTTCACCGACGGCTGGAAGGCCAACTACCTTGTGGCGCAATTCGAAGGCGTGCGTGCGCCGTTCGCCATCTGGCTGCATTTCGTGGCCCCCAGCGCTTTGTATGATTTTTCGCACCCGGCCTATGTCAACTTTGCCAACAACAACAACGAAGGAGTAGACATTCAGTATTTCTTTCCCGTCTACGAAAGTTACAAGGCGGATTTTCATGGTCATGGCTGGAACTGTTCGCGGTTCGAGGGCGTGGTCATCCGGAACGAGTTGGTCCCGCACTTCAAAGGCTTGCGCCGCGTCGTTGAGCCGGAGCAGTTCCCTTTGTGGACGCATTTCACCCTGCCCTCGCCGCCGGGCAAACCGATAACCTGGCAGCGGGTGGGCGGGCCGGGGCAGCAGAAGGCCGAATTCCGCTTCTACAATTCCCCGGCCAATCCCTTTTGGCGCTGCTACTCCATATGGGATGCCCCCAATCAGCCTGAGCGGCGCCTGGAAATCTTCGATGAACTGCTGGTGCAATGGCCGCAGGTACCCAGCTTCTGGTTCCACAAAGGCGAGGCGTTGCGAGAACTGGGCGCGGCAAAGAAAGCACACCATGCGTTTCGGCGTACGATCGCCGTCGACCCCAGTTTTGATCTCGCCTATTGGCGCCTGCTCGCACAATGGCTGGAAAGCGATGATGCCGCTTCCGGCCTCGAAATGCTTGCGGAACTGCGCCGGAAACACCCTGATCTGCACACCCCGTATTTCTTCACCGGCCGCCTGCTCGAAGAACAAGGGCGCCGCCGGGCGGCCATGGCCTACTACCGGGCTGCCCTCGAACGCTTCCCCTGGCACCACCTGTCTCAGCGCCGGCTGCGTCAGCTCGAGCCCCCCGAATGGTAATCGGCCGGCTTTCCGGTATACACGCGCTTGCGTCCGCACATGGCGTAACGAAGGCTCCTGTCTTGTCTGCCATCGTAGTGGCGGCCGCTTCTTCGTTCCTATGGGCTGATGCGGCATATGGGTGTGCCGGTGCATTTGTGCGTGCGAAGCGGTTGGGGGTATCCTCTCGTCGGGATGGGTGGCGCGTCCTGTCGAGGCCGCATTTACCGGCCTGCGTCGCGCAACCCGCGAAACGGAGTACGACCCGCGTACCGGGTGGCGCAAATTCGCCCGATGCGGAAGGGGAGCGACTATCATGCGAATAGCGTTGCCGTTGGTGTTGTTCTTGGCTGCCCACGTGGTAAATGCGCAAGAAGCCCATACCCTGCTTTGGAGTCACACTACCGAAGCCGCGCGCCAGCCGGCGGTGCTCGTGGCCGATTTGACGCGCGCGCCGGGGCTCGAGACGATCGCCGCCGATGCCCACGGTAGCCGCCTGGTGTGCCTCGATGCGGGCGGCAATGTGCTCTGGCGCACGGAGCCCGCGTTTCGCCCGCAAGTGATGGCCGCCCCAGCGCTCGGCGCCAATGCCACGCCCGGCCGCGCTCTGGTTGCCGTGCAGGATGGCGATGCCATCGTCTGTCTGCGCGGAGACCGGGGGACCGAGGAGTGGCGCCATGCGTACCCCGGCGGTGGCCCGGTGGGCGTGCTGTGGTGCGATGTGGACGATGACACCTGGGAGGATGTGGTGTATGCAGGCGCTCGCGTGATCGGCGTGCGTGATGCCCGGGGTGACTTGCTATGGCAGGTGAAAGCGTCCGACGCGGAACCGTCTTTCGCGTTGCGCGGCAGTGTGGCGGCCATGGACGTCGACGGCGACGGGTTCAGCGAGGTTTTCGCGCTCGATGCCGGAGGCCCCCTCGCGTTCGATTACGACGGTAACCAGCGCTGGCGGGCCACGCCGGGCGGGGTTTTTGCCGGCGATGTGGTGCTCGCGGATACCGACGACGACACCTTCGCGGAACTCTATGCCGTGGCTGCGCCCGGCCCCTGCCTCTACGCCTACGACGCTGATCTCGGCGACCAACTGTGGAAAACGCGTTTCCTGGGCGAGGTCGATCCCGAGGTGGGCGTCAGCATCGCCGTGGGGGATCTGGACAACGATCAGAAGGCGGAAATCGTCGTGGGCGACAGCGCGGGCGGCGTGCATGTTTTTGCGGCGGATGGGGCACATAAGTGGACCGTGCACCTGACCGTGGCGGCGGCTGTTGCGCTTTCCCTTGGCGATGTCGACGGCGACGGCGCGATCGAGGTGGTGGCTGCGGGCGCCGATGGCGTACTCCATGTGCTTGGTCCCGATGGCAGCGAAGAGCTTTCCTACACCACGGCGCGCGCGTTGCCGCATGCCGCGGCGCTTGTCGATATAAACCAGAACGACCAGACCGGCCTGGTCTTCGCGGGACGCGACGCGTGCGTGCGCTGTCTCACGCAGGAAAAGCGCTATCGCCCGCGCCTCATGCCATGGCCCGGCCATCGGGGCGGACCGGCGCGCACGGGCGCCTTCGCCGCGTTGTCGTCCGATTTCCTGGACGATGCCGAGGAGGAGGGCCCCGTCACCATCTCGGACACGGTGTCCATGCTGGCCCTCGGCAGCTTCGAGGTGCCAGCCGCCGGTGAGCAGCCCCTCGGCTGGACGGCGGAGGCGGGGGCGGATGCCGCCTGGGCGCGCGACACGGAAACCAAGCTGATTGGGGAGGCCTCGCTGCGGGTCGAGCCGGCGGGTGAGCCGTGCGTCATTGTATCCGAGTTTCTCGCGCTCGATTCGGACCTGCGCAGTGTGTCGGGTTCCGTGTTGGCGCGGGGCGAGGCCGCAGCGAGCGCCGTGCTCCGTTGGATCGGGGGGGAAGGTATCGTTCAGGAAGATGCGCTGAAGGCTGCGCCGCCGCGCGACGATGGCTGGCGCCGGTTCAACCTGTCCGGGGTCGAGCCGCCGGCGGGTGCGCAGCACGCCATGCTAGCCCTCACGACCGACGGTGACGGCCCGGCCTGGTGGGACGGTGCCCAGTTGAACGGCCGGGTTGAACGGCTACCGAAAGCCAGGATCTTCTACAATCAGTTTGGCTACGAAACGAAGGCCCCCAAGCGGTTTACTGCCTGGAGTAATGTCATGCCGGGCCAGGCGGGATTCGAAGTGCTCAATGAGGCGGACGAACGTGTACACACCGGCAAATTTGCCCTGAGCGAACGCATTACCGGCGCCTATGGCCGCCCCTGGGGCGGTTACTATGCGCAGGGCGACTTCTCCGCCTTCGATCAGCCGGGCGAATACCGGATCAAGGTCACTTTCGATGGGGCCACCGCTACGTCGCAAACCTTTAGCATCGGACCGGGCCTGCTGTGGGAGCGGCTTCTCCCGGTGCTGCTGGATCATATCGACGGCATGCGCGCCGGGGTGGATGTCCCCGATTTCCATGAGGCATGGCACACCGATGACGCCTATGATCCAGCGGCGGACACAGCGGTTGATTTGGTGGGCGGCTGGTACGATGACGGCCGCTTCGCCAAGGAAAACAACGTCGCCATCGCCACGGCATTGGCCGATGCCTACCGTGTGGCGGGCTGGAAATTCGACGAGGACGACGCCAATCGCGACGGCACGCCGGATCTGCTCGAAATCCTGCGCGGCGGCGCGCCGTTCCTGCGCAAGATGGCGATCACCGGTCCCGCGCTCTATGCCGGTGTGCAGCGGACACCCGGCTACCTCGGCGAGCCGGGGCAGGATACCGACAACGAGCGCGATACCGGTGATGAGCGTCATGCCGTGCGCTGCAACGCCCCCGGTGCTCTCGCCTATGCCCTTGCACTCCTGGCCCGAACCGAGGGCGAAGACTATGCCCGGGCCGCCATGGAGGTTCTTGAAGCCGCCGAGGAAGCGGGCGCGCCGGCCCCCGTCCGCTTTGGTACGGCTATGCAGTTACAAGTGGCCACGGGCGATAACGAAGCGGGCGCGATTGCCCAGGCTCTGTACCCCGGCATGGAAATGGGAAAGGAATTCCTTCCGTACTCCGAAAGTCTTATCGCCTATGACGATGAATACGGCGCCTTTACCTCGGTGAAACTTGGCCTGGAGAACATGGCCTTCGCTGACAATCTGGTGCAACTCGCCCAGAATCCCTTCGGCGTGGTGACCTACGGCCCGCCGCAATCGCCGCATTTCTTCGCCCCGCCCGATGCGGATGTCCAGCGGGTTACCGGCAACACGGTCTACCTGCTGCGTATGGCGCTTGCGGTGGCCCGGGCCTACCGGTTCAATCCGAAGAGCACCTACCTCAATTTCGTTCATGACCAGATTAACTGGATCCTCGGCAACAATCCGGCCGGTGTGAGCCTTATCGAGGAAGTAGGCCGCGATTTTCTCCCCGCCTATCACAGCTACCTCGTCTTTGCCGGGTTGGAGCGCGGCGCATTGCCCGGCGCGGTTGCCCGGGGTTTCGTGCCCCGGGGTCCGGGCGACGACCGTCCCTACATCGACATGCGGCCGCTGGATCTGCCGGACGCCCGGACGAATGTCTGCACCACGGACAATGCCGCGCGCTTGGTGCAAGTGCTGGCCCACCTCAAGCGCCTCGCGTTCCTGGGCATCAGCCACGCACAATGAGGCGGCCATGGCGGGGAACCGCCCTAGCGAGCGGCAAATTCATCGAGCTTGACCTGATGCAGCCCCGCCTCGACTTCAAAACCGTGTTTCACGATGGCACGACATGGACCGGCTGAAGCGCAGGCCGCAGGGGAGACGCGATGGCACGTTGAACAGGCGGCGCGATTTGACGCATTTCCGAACGGGGCCTATACTGACGGGCGGTTCGGATGAGAACGCGCAGTGTGTTCCATCGAAATAATTGAAGGAGATCCAAAATTTATGCCGAATGATGAATTTGATTATGATGATGACTTCGCGTCGGACGGCCACGGGCAGCCGCGTCTCGCTTTTCTCATGGACGGCTCGGCCTTCTTCTTCGCCCTCATGACGGGGTTCAAAGGCAACCGGTTCGAGTATACGGAATTCCTGGATATGGTGGCGGAAGATGCGGCTGAATTCGTGGATGCCGATGTCGATGCGTTGCCCTATGAACTGGCCTATTATTTTACATCGACCGACCCGAACAATGAAGGCCAGAACAAGTTCAACCAGTTTCTCGAAAGTATCGGGCTCGATGTGATTACCGAGACGCCATGGGCGGCGGATGTCTGTAACCGCCAACTGGTCGAGGAAGAGGTATTCCGCCACATCCGGTTCGATGCCAGCATCGCCTATACCCTCGGTTTTCTCGGCGGCAGCGAATCGGCAGACCACGCCGTTATCGTGACGGACTCGTTCGCCCTGCGGCGTCCCGTGCTCGACGCGGTCGAAAAGGGGCTCGGCGTGACCCTTGCCTTTTTCGGGCAGTACCTGGATCCGCGGTGGACGCAGGTGATCAACAAATACGAGAACATGCGGTTCCTCGACCTCTCGGATCACGCGGACCGGTTGTTCACCGGCCGTAAGAGCGAGCCGGTGCAAGAGCGCCACGGTTTCCCCGGGCTCAGGAAGTAGCAGGGCCGGAAGCGCCGCCGGTGCAAGGCAGCGCAGCCTTCCCCGTAGTGTCCAAGATAATCTGGGACACTACCGGCGTTGGTGCAAAACAATCTCCCCGCCGGTGGGACACACAGGGCCTATTGAGACAGTGGCGGTGGGGATGGGGACACGGCGGCTACGGTGGGCACTTGGCGCATACGGAGCGGAAGAGCATGGTGCTGAGGTAGCGGTCGCCGCGGTCGCAAATGAGCGTCACGATCGTGCCGTGATCCACGTGCCCGGCCATGCGCAATGCCCCCGCCACCGCCGCACCGCTGCTCACGCCGGCGAAGATGCCTTCTTCGAGTGCGAGCCGGCGCGTCATCTCGAAAGCTTCTTCATCGCTCATGACGATTGTTTCATCGAGTTGGCCGGGGTCGAAGATGGCCGGGCGCATCGACTCGGTGAGATTCTTCAGGCCCTGTATGGCGTGGCACGGGACAGGCTCGACCCCGATCACGCGGGTTTTCGGTGCCCGCTCTTTCAAATACCGGCTTACGCCCATGAGCGTGCCCGTGGTTCCAATACCCGCCACGAACATGTCGATATCGCCGTCTGTCTGCGCATATATCTCGGGGCCGGTGGTCTCATAATGGGCGCGGGTGTTGTTTGGGTTGGCGAACTGGTTCGGCATGAAGTACTGCTCGGGGTGCGCCTCGTAGGTGGCCTGCGCCCGGTGAATGGCGCCATCGGTTCCTTCGCCAGCCGGGGTCAGCTCGACCTCCGCGCCGTAGGCGGCCAGCACATCGCTGCGCTCCCGGCTTACGCAGCCGGGCAGCATGAGCTTCACCCGGTAGCCTTTGGCGGCGCCAATCATGGCCAGGGCGATCCCCGTGTTGCCCGAGGTCGGCTCGAGGATAATCTTGCCCGGTGTGAGTTCCCCCGCCGCCTCGGCGGCGCGGATCATATACAAGGCCGTGCGGTCCTTCACCGAGCCGCCGGGGTTGTTGCCCTCGAGCTTCACCAGCAGCCGCACGCGCGGGTTGGGGCACAGCCGGTTCAACGCGATGAGCGGGGTATTGCCGACCGCATCGAGCAGCCCCGTGCCGATGGGCCCGCCAGCCGCGAGTACGGCCGTATCCGGCGTTTGCCCATCTCTACTACGGGGCTGTGTCATGTCACTCGCTCCCCGCGCCGTGGAAGCGGTCTTCTTGCTCGCGAAACAGTACGTTGAAGGTGGTCAGGCTGCCGTAGGCGCGCGTGATATACTTCTGCAACTCGATCTTGTCCTCGTGCGAGAGCGTTTTGTGGTTGTTGATCTTCTGTTCGAGCACGCGCAGCTTTTCGCGTACGCCGGTGATCTTCTTGAAGAACGCGTCCATCGGCACTTCGTGCGCCTTTTGACTCGGGTCGGCGGGTTGAAGGATCACTTTGCCGCCGTCCCACTTGGGCGCGATCTCATAGCGGCCGGTGCCCATTTCCTCCTGCAAGACTTCACGCAGGATCGCCTTGACACTCATCCAACTCATTTCCATGGGCGGTTCTCCTGTTGCACGGCAATTGCCCGCCGCAACACGGTCCCCCGGCCACAAAACCTTTGGTCTCCCGATTGTGGCGGGATTTTGGAGCGTGACCGGCCGGGCGGGCGCCGGCTATCAGCGGGTTGCGGCGGCGTGTGTCTCCACGCGTTGTTCTTTTGTGCGGTCTTGCATGCGAATGAGCATGGGCTTGAGCGGTTCGAGCCGGCGCGGGAAGCCGGTGCGCTCGTTGCGGATCAGATCGCGCCCATCTCGCAAGGGGCCGGCGAGAAAACAGTCCACAGGGTCGGCGCGTAGATTCAGCACGAAGAGATAGTGATCGCCGTCGTGCTGCACGTAGCGGGTTTTCACGCCCTCGAGGGGATAACCGTGGGCGTTGATGGGCCGGGGAATCTGATCGAGCCCGCCCTTCTCGATCACCGCATCCATGGCGTGCAGGTATTCGGTGGGCAGGTTCATGCCGCGCACGAGCACGGTGTTCCCCGTTGGCCGCAGCACGTTCTGCCGGGAGCGGCCGTGCTGGTCGTAGGGGATGGGGGTGCCCACCCGGGCGACCGAGCCGCCGGTGTCCACGTACTCCTGTATCGCGGCGAAAGATTCATCGCGCATAGCGGGCGTCTCGGGAATGACCAGGACGGCCAGGGAATCGAGCATGCCGGCCCTGATCTGCTGCTCGGTGATGTAGCGCACCTGGTAGCCCGCAAACGACACGCCTTCATAGGCGAAACGGGCGGAGCGCAGGTAGGGCTTGCCGTCGTCGAAGACCTTCGACGCGTCGCTCCAGAGAATGCCGACATCGGCCGGGGCGCGTTGCAATGCATGGACAACGGTCGCCAGGCGGTTGATGTCGAGGTTGGCTGTGGCGAAGGCCTCGGCGGTCTCTGCATGCGTGAAGACAGGGCTGTCGGCGGGCAACGCCATGGCGTTGAGTCCGGAAATGACGGCATCCCACATGGCTGCATAGACGTAATCAAAGGCGTCATCGGGGCGCATAGCCGGGTCCAGTTCGATGGTGTTTTCGGTGCAGATCACCGGTTTTGTGGGCTGCATCGAGCGCATGAGCGTGCAAAAGGCGCTCTGGTAGGGGTAACTGTAGGCGTACAACTCGCTCTCGGGCGAGAGCGTGGCCGTGCATCCGGTGAGATCGAGCTTCTGCGCCAAAAGCTCACGGTCTATGCCGTGGCGTGATTCGCCCACTTCGAAAACGCTGTCGGAGAGCACGACCGTTGTGGGCAGGGCGGGCGCGGCATCGTGGAGGAGCGCCTGGGCGCGGCTGAAATAATCCAGGGTCAACTGCTGCTGGAAATGCTGCCAGTCCCACTGGTACGCGCGCTTGTTGTGGTAATCCCACTCAGGATGGCCGTTCTTGATGGTGATGTCGTCGAAATCGGCCAAATAGGCGCGCCAGGACCGGTTCAACGCGTGGCGATCCTCGTAGATACCGCGGACAAAGTCGATGTACTGGTTGCGAACCCGATCGTTTTCGAACCAGAAGCGGGGTTCGTTGGCCAGGCTTACCGCATGGACGGCGGGCTTGCGGGCGAGGTAGGCCGCCGCGTCCGCCACATGCGCGTAGTAGCGTTTGCGTATCTGCGGCTGGGCGAGATTGGTTTGTCCGTCGCGCACCATGCCGGGTGCGGGATCGTCGAGGGCGGTGGCGAGTGTCCCGGGGTTCAGGTCTGCCACCACGGCCATATGGTGTTTCTCAGCCGTTTCGAAGACCGCATCATAGGTGTGCGCGAAGTCCCGCGGCATGTCCCTCGTTTCCGGGGATAGCGGCACGACCGACAGGTTCAGGCCATAGCCGGCGAACCGCTTCAGGGAATCCGGATCGGCCTCGGGCAGCGCAGCGCCGAAAAGAAATACCGGGCGGTCCCCGGCGAAGAATCCGCCGTCCCGTATCTGCAACTGGGACATTTGGGCAGCGGGCGGCCCCAGCAGCGGGTAGCGCGGCTGGAGCACCATGGCCGCGTAGGCGCCCTGCGCCAGGCGTTGTGCACGCGCGAGCGCGGTGTTGAGGCGGCGCCAGTTGGCCGTGTCGGCGGCGCGCCGTGCGAGCGTGAGGGTCTGTTCAATAGCTGCCAGGCGCATGGCGAGATAGGGCCGGCTTGATTCGGCAACCGTCTTCCCGGCCGTGCGCAGGGTCTTCAGGCGGGTTTCCATGGCGCCGATCTGTTTGACCAGTTGGCGGGGCGCCACTTTTCTCGCCCGGACATCGCAGGTGGCGGCGGGGTCGTCGCCGGGATACTGCGCCTTGAAGTGCAGGGTATACTTGCCCGGCGGGAGGGGGGCGGCTTCCCACAAGAACCGGCATTCGTTTGGTCCCTGATACAAGTCTATGGTGAGCGCATCGCGCCCGAGGCGCGTGCCTTCGTTGTCATAAACCGCCAGGGTTACGTGGGTCTCCGGGTAGCGGCCCTTCGAATGTATGACGCAGGTGAAGGGTACGTTGGAGTCCGCGGGAAAATCCGTGGTGAGCGGCACATCGAGGTGTGCGCGCGGCGCAGGCGTACTATCCACGACCTCGGCCCACAACCAGGGTTGATCGAGATCGGCATGGCTGGGTACATCGGGCAGGGCGCTGGCATCGGCATGGGATGGCCCGGGGGCTGCTTCCGGCGTGGGCACGGGCGCCGCTTCGTCGACAGCGGGTGCTTGCGCGGCGGCAAGCGCACTGGCAAGCAGGCATGCGGCCCAAATGGCAAGGCGTGGCATAAGTGGTCCTTTCTCTGCAAGGTTCGGACGCGCGCCGCGCCCGCATAGGCGGCATTGTAAAGCCCTGCGCCGCACAGGTTCAACGGCTGAAGCCCTGGATCGCCGGATGGCGTGCGGCGTGTTTCGTCTTCCGCACCGGCGTACCAAGGGCCGGGGAAGCGCCCGGGCGTGTCGTGTGGTGCAAGCGCAACGCCCGCCTGGGCCGGCGCGTTGACCAACGCAGAAGCGGCCTCAGGTGCGCGCACGGCCATGCGAGGGATGACATACAGGCGATTATATTGTATAATGGTAGTCAACGGTGGTGGGGTATTTGGCGCTTGCGCAACGTTTCCACCGGCCGGGGGCATACAGAAAATCGGCCTTGTATGACCGGCTTGACCGTTCAAGAAGCGCAAAAGGGTCTGCCACCGAAAAAATAATGGAACCAAGAGTGAATAAACACGCGCCATTCGCGTCTGTATGGGTGGCGTACGGCGGGAAGTGGAGAACTTCACTTGACACGAATACGCAGAGATGCGTAGAGTTTGTACAGTTAGCACTCGTCTCCACTTTCAACCGCGCCCCGTAGCGTGTGCCGCGAAGGCGCAAGAGAAGAAGGCATGAGCACCATGAAGACGTTGACCATCCCAACCGTAGCGCTTGTTGCTAGTGTGCTGCTGGCAGCCCCGTTGCTCGCGGCGGCGGCCCAAGCGATTCCCGCGGACAAGGTGGATCGGCAGAAGATTTTCTGGGGCAACGCCGGGAGCTTCGAGAATCCGGGGGAAGTCAACTACAGCGAAGTTATTAAGTCCACACCGGAGTATGCGGAGTTGAAGGAGAAGAAGATTGAGCGTGGTTCGGCGCGTTATTACTACCTGATGAGCCGGGCGAGTAAGAACGCGGTGCGCACGATAATCGAGGTGGGCCGCGCATCCGACTACGATCTGGTTACGGCCAAAGGATACCTCGCTTCGCTGGAAGTTCCAATAGAAGCGGCGGATGTCACGGAGGTTGTGCTTGATCGGCTCCGCAATGGCGGCCAGGACGAAGACGAAGACGAAGACGAAGACGAAGACGAATAGCGTAACCGGCAACCCCAAGCGCGAAAGCGAAGAGTAACACACACCCTCATGATCGCATCTTATGGGCCACGCACGCAGATGAGCAGGCGTGCATGCAGTAAGTGGTCGTGGCCTGTGCTGGCGGCAGTGATTGCGCTGACCGCTGGCTGCACGACCCCCGACAGCATGATGGGGCCGCCGAGCAACCGTTTCTCGGACGATGCCGGCCACCTCGATGCAAGCGCCGCCGATAAGGAGTTGTCGGTGGCGAAACGGCGGATCCAAGCGGGCGAGTACGCCACGGTGATGCCGCGGCTGCACGAGGTGATTTCGCGCTATGCCGGCACGCAGGCGGCCGTGAATGCACGCTACCTGCTGGGGGTTGTCTATTACCGGATAAACAACTACCCCGATGCGCTCGAACAGTTCCAGACCTACCTGGAACTAGCGCCGGCGGGAATCTATGCGGAGCCCAGCGAGGCATATGTGGATATTCTCGAGCGGGAAGTGATGGCCCGCTACGCGACGCCCGAACAGCGGGAAGCGCAACTCGCGCGCGCTCGGGAACGGGTGGCGGACAATCCGGATGAACTGGCCTATCAGTTGGAACTGGCGGACAGTCTGTGGCGCACGCAGCGCTATGACGAGGCCGGAGCGGTCTACGAACGCGTGCTGAACGACTGGCCCGATCTCGCCTCGGATATGACCATCCGCACGCGGGTCGATCGCGCGGAGGATGGTACGGTCACCGTACTGAGGCCGGAAGAGCAATTGCGCCGGCAGGCGGCGGACGATCCCCTCGTCGTCTTCAACACGCACGGTTTCAAGAGCGGGCGTAACCAGATATACGCGCGCAGTTTCAAGGACATTCACTACAACGTGAGCGGCCAGGTCGCGAACCGAAGCGAAGATACCCTGCACAATGTGCGGGTTGTGGTGACTATTTATGCGTTCACAGGCATGGTGTTCGAGGTGCAGACGGCCCATATCGGCGCTCTGCGCCCGGAAGAAACGCGCGCCTTCAGTGTGCGCTTCACGAATTTTGACGACATCAGCAATGTGTCCCGTTACGAGTGTGTGCCAACTTACACACGGTGAGCAGCCCATGAAGTCGCAACGTCCTATTATTGCCCTCATCGCCCTGATCCTGTTGCTGTGCGGCGTGTCCGTACCCGCCCAAGACGTGCAACAGGTGCAGGTGTCCGTGAAGATTATCGAATTCCAGACGGAGAAAGGGGTGGAAACGGGTCTGAGCGGCTATTTCCAACGCCGCGCCCAGGAGCGCCCCTTCATGCGCGCTACCAGCGGCAACGGCAGCATCACATCGGCGGATCTCACCTTCCCCGCCAGTACAAACGCCGGCATTACCGTCTTTCTCGATCGCCTCTCGAATCAGTACGGCGATGTCGAGCTCGTGCTTCAAGGCCTGGTAGACGAGAACCGGGCATCTATCCTGGCCCAGCCCAAGGCCATGGTCATGGTGGGGCAGGAGGTGCCCACCGTCATCGAAACGACGCGGCGTGTGCCTTTCGAGGACACGCGGGTTGTTGGTTCGACCGCCGTGCAGGTGGTGAGCTTTCGCGACGCGGGGGTGCGCCTGAGCGTGCGCGCTCTGGGCATTGCCGATGACGACGGCAATCCGATGACCACGGAAGATACCTACATCCAGTTGTTGCTCGAGACCAGTGTGAAGGAAGAAGGGCAGCGCATCACGGTGGCGCTCGATGATACGCTGGCAGGGGCGGACAGCCTTTTCGGCGGGGGATCGAATGCGATCCGTGTGCCGGAATTCGTGTCCCGGGAAATACAGACCACCGTGTGGGTGCGCCATGGGCAGGTGCTTGTGCTGGGCGGCCTCTACCGGAACACGCATAACAAAGACCTTTCGACCCTCCCCTGGCTCACGCAGGGCGAGGACTTACTCAACAGTGTAATTCAACGTGTTTCGCCGTTGGCCATGCCGCAGGTGCCGGCGTCCGCCGGTTTGGGCCGGCAGCGTTCGTCCGAGGGCCGCCGCGAATTGGTTTTCCTGGTGAAAGCGGAGCAGTGGCAACCCTCGTATACCATCGATTTCGCACCGGAAGACGATCAGGCCGAAACGGCAGCGGAGACGACGCCGCGGAAAGTCGTGACGGACATTATCGAAGACATCAGCAACATCCCCACGGGTATTGGCGAGGCCATCCAGGGTGAAAAGCCCGGAGACGAAGTGACTCGCAGCCTGGGAGGAGGCGAATAATGCGCGCGTGGATGCAAAGCGCGGCAACGGCAGTCTGCCTGCTTACGGCCTTGGCCGGCCATGGAGCGGACGAAGAGTCTGAAGAAGCGCCGGAACTGCAAGACATCAAGCAAGTGCAGATTCAGGTGCTCATCAGCGAGACCAATGAGAAAGGGCTGCGGGATATCGGCGCGAACCTGAACTTCAGCCGCTTTGTGCGCGGCGAGGAGCAGTCGGGATCCGTACAGGAGGTCACAACCAATGTGTTTTCCCCCTCCAGTGATTTCAGCGGTGTGACCGTGCCCGCCCCGGATCAGAATCGCTATGATCCCCCGCTACGGCCCGATGACGACAACAACTTGGGCAATAACGTGCAGTCTCGCGAGGGCTTCGGGCTTACCGCGAGCGTTATCGACCCGGGCTATGGCACTATCGAGGGCGCCTTTCGCTCGGTCGAACGCACAGACGACGTCGATTTGGTGTCTAAACCCGAAGTGCTGATCGTGGACGAGGGCAAAGCCACGATCAAGGCGGGTGGCGAGGTGCCGTATCAAAGCATCTCGTATGACAATAAGGGCAACCCGCAGCTTGGCATCGAGTTTCAGAATGTCGGCGCCAATATGATCATTACCCCCACAATTCTGTCGGACGAAACGGTGCAGTTGCACCTTGAAAAGCTGGATGTGAGCGAGGTGGCGCGCATCGATAATCTGCGCGGCGTGGATCTGCCCGTCTTTTCGCAGCGCTCTCAGACCGGCTTTGTCACTGTGCCGGACGGGCAGACGCTCGTCATCGGCGGCTTGACGAGCCGGGTCGTGCGCAAGAGCGAGCGCCGTGTGCCGATCATCGGCTCGATTCCGGTGCTCGGGATGCCCTTCCGGGGACGGGAGTCGGAAGCCAACTTCACGCACCTGCTCATCTTTGTCACTCCGACCATCGTAGACATGCGCGATATGAGCCAAGAGGCCACCAGTGCCATGCGGTTCTGGCGTGAGCGCGGCGGTGAATACCGCAGCGCGGAGCGTATCGAGCGTGAAATTGGGGTGATGGGCGAGGAGTAAGACCGCCACCGTTCCCTGACTGTGTGCGCAACCTCTCCGTTACGCGTGAAGTTTCAGGAATAACCCGCGTTAGTTTCGCAAGTCCCATGTTGCGTGGTCTGAGCCCGCACGCCAGGGCGTGAACAACAGACGGGGAAGCGTGACAGGATTTACATGACTTACAAGATTTGCTCTCTTCTTCATCTTGTCGATCCTGTCCATTTCCGCCACAGGAAGTGGCAGGGACAGCGCCCGTTACTTTCGCAAGTCCCCGGCCGCGCGTAGCCGCCGAACCGCAGCAGCAAATCCGGTGGCCGGGCGTTCTGTTTCTGGCCACCGGCTTTTGTTTCGAGTCTCACAGGTGGCACATGGTGGCAACCTCAACCTGCGCATTCTATGTGCCTCAGTTGCACGACTCAAACCTGAAGAGGAGCCAGTGCAACTTATCCCTGAATCGGCTCACGGTAAAGATGAAAAACACGGCAGACAACTAACGTGGGCTGCGCCCACAACCCAAGGATCGAATGGCGTGTTCCCCGGTTGTTGGTTCGTGGTTCAGGACGGCTTGGGATTTGGAGCTT
>CAZMVU010000086.1:0-18452 GCA_964569295.1 uncultured Nitrospirales bacterium | reverse complement strand
GCGCGCAAGCCGGGAGAAAAAAGCCGCGTGGCCTCCAGCCCAAGTGGCCTGCTCATGAGCTCGAGAAGGATTCAAGGACACCGCTGGTGACTGCGTACGGTTGCTCTCCCGCCTTGGACAAATGCCTGCACTTCAGCCCACGCGCGCAATAGCGGTGGCAAGCCACCGCACTCCAAAGTGGCGGCGACGCCATGGCTATCGCGGCCGCACGTTGGTATTCGCTGTCACAGGGCAGATTGGCGGAACAAGTGCGCTCCCTTGCGCCATACGGCTAAAGAATTACGCCGGTTTTTATTGCCCGTTACGATCTTTAAGGCACCAACGTGTGCGGACCAGCGCCAATTATTCTTCCCCCTGACGACAATTGGCAATAGCGTTCGGTTCAGGACATTACATACCTAGGGTTAGCGGGGGGTAATCCCCCCGGTTGGAGCTGGCTTGTAGCCCTCCCCGAGGGGAGCGCTTCGAGCACCGTGCGGTACACGATCCCCGAAGCGCTCCGCCATAAGGCGTTTACGGTGCGCCTGGACCCCAAAGTCACGAACTGACAGCGGCCGTTTTCACCTGGCGGCGGCGGGTCCACGCGATCACGCCAACCGCTGCCAGCGCCAGTACGAGCACATCGCCGCGGCTGGTGTCGCCGATGCCCGTGCCCGCTGCACAGCCCATGCTGCCCTTGTTCGCACCGGTTCCGTCGAGAGCAACGGTGAGTGCCCCGTCCGGGTCGCCGGTAAGGGTGAGCATGCCGTTGAAATCGCCCGCTTCCTGCGGGGCAAAGCGCACCCGCACCTGTGCGGTGGCATCGGGTTCGAGGGTATAGCTGGCGCCGGAGATCACGCTGAACCCCGTGCCGCTGACTGTGGCAGCGCCTGTGGCGGCGGCGGTACCGGTGTTGCGCACCGTGAACGCCGTTTCGACATCGGCGCCGGGCATGACCGCCCCGAAGCTGTAGTCCGTTGCCGGTGTCACCACAAGCTGGGCAGCGCCGGGGTCCATCGTGGCATCTTGCGTGCGCACAAGGATGTTGCCATCGTTGAGGCGCGTGGTGTTTTCGAAGGTGAGCGCCACCGGCTCCGCATCTTCAACCACGGTGAACCGGAGGGTTACGAGCGTGCCCGGACCATTCGCGGACTCCGTGCCGGAACCCGCGACAGTCACAATGCCATCCGCATTGTTGCGTACTGGCCCCAACCAGTCCGTCGTCAGGCCGCCAGCCGCAGTCTCCTCTAAACGCAGAGCCCTTTCGGGATAGCGCAGCGATACCCGGTAGCTGAACACGCCGGAGGCGTCGTCGATGTGCACAGGCACCTCGAGCACCTCACCATTGCCGGGCAGTGCGCCCGCCACCGGCAACGACAGCACCCGCTCGCCGACCTGCTTGATGGCGGCCTTACCCGGACCGGTGCCATCGCAATCGGTGTCCGCGGGGAAGCAATCGATGACGCCGGCGTCATAGCGCAAGACGAGCGAGGCGTCGAGTCCGCCCAGCACGCCGTCGCCGTTCACGTCGCCGCCGGGCGGGAAGTCGGGGTAGGTATACGGTGTGTTGTCCGGGCAACTGTAAAGTACATCAGTGAGGCCCACATCCCAGCGCAGCATGAGCGCGGCGTCAAGCCCGCCCACAATATCGTCACAAGTGATGTCAGGCGCCTGGCCGGGGGCATTCGCGAGGTCACCCCAGGTAAAGCCGGCAGGGGCGGCATACGAGCCGTCCACCGGCGTACCAAGCGCAATCTGGCCGTCGTTAAGCTTGAGGGCTGCTGTGTCGCAGAAGGTAAGGTTGCCCCCGTCGCTCGTGTCGGGCACACCAAAGCGCAGCCGTGCGATGCTGCCCGACCCGCTCAAGGCCGATGTGCCACTCGCGCTCACGGTCACCACGCCCCCGCTATTGTTCACCGCGAGGCTCCAGCCCGGGTTGAGACTGCCCGTCACGGCGTTCTCGAACGTCAGCTCAGACGGATAGCACACAGCCACACGAAAGCTGAACACGCCCGAGGCATCATCAAGGAGCACGGCCGCCTCGAGGGCATGGCCGTCCGGCGTGATGCTTGCGGGTATCCGCAGCGTACGGCCATCGCCCACGCTGCCATTCGCAGGCACGGCGCACGCTTCATCCGATGGCGCGCTCTCCCCACATGCGTCGAAAGCGGTCACGGTGAAGCAGTAGTTTGTGCCGCCTTCGAGTCCGGACACGGTCAGCACGCCGCTCGTACCCGTGATACCGCCAGACTCCGGGTTACCGGCCGCTCCTTCGTAATAGACGTGATAGCCTTCCGCGCCGGGCACAGTGTCCCACATCAGACGCACTTGGCCTTCCGTGTCGTCCGGGACCGCCTCGAGGTTTGCGGGTGCGGGCGGGGGCGCGCAACTGCCATCGGCTTCGTAGAAACGGGCAACCAGGTCGAAACTGTCTTCGATGTATTCCGCCCACACCACGAGGAACCAGCCGTTCAACGCGGCCACCGCGGGTGTGCGCTGCTCGGCTTCGGTCTGTATGGCGGCCTGCACCTCGCCTATGGGATCACCGTCGGCATCCAGTTCGATCGTGAAGATGTCGCCATCAAGGTCTTCGAAATCATGCTGCCACGTTAAGAGAAACGCGGCGTTCCCGGCATCCCACGCAAGATGCGGCTCGCCGTCGAAGTAGGGGGAGTCAAAAGCGGTGTAGACCGCCGGATCGCCTAATGAGGCGTCGCTGTTCACGGAAAACGAAGCCGCCTCGATGTCACGGTCTGTGCCGCCGCGCCCCGTTTCCCACGCGGCTACCGCCTGCTGCGTCTCGGGCGCATAAGCCACGGCCGGTAAGGTTTCCGGCACCTCGCTATTGCCGAGTTCCAGGGGCGCCCCGGCGGGTGTGCCTTCCCAGTTCACGCCGCGTGCGGCCACATCCCAATCCCAGTCGAACACATCGCCCTCAGTACGCTCATACAGCCGCTGGTAAGCCACCAGCACCAACTCGTCGTTTACGCGCGCTGCTGTGGGAAAGGCGCTGTCTTCCGCAACCAGCATCTCGTCGCCGAGACCAATGGCACCTTCCTCGTCCATGTTTACGCGCGTGGCGTACGTGTTCAGGAAACCCGAGGCGAGGGTATAGTCCGCTGCCGCTCCATAGAGCACCACGAAATCTCCGAGTCCTGTATAGGCCACCGCCGGCGCGAACTCCTCATCTTCTGTGCCAGCGACAATGAACGATTCGCTCGCTTTCTCACCCGCCCTGTTCACGAAGGCGCCGTATATATTGCTTACCGCGCCCTCGAAGTCCTCCCAAACCACCAGGTACAACCCGAGGTCCGGCGCGTAGGCCACCGCGGGGGCGAAAGAATCTGCCGTGGATCCGTCGACATGGACGGAAACCAACGGCGCCTCCTCATCCAACGGCACAATAAAACCGGTCACATCCCGGTCGTTTTCCTCGTAGGTCCACTCAGCCACGACGAAATAGGCATCCTCCCCGGCGGTCATGGCGGGATAGTTTACATCGAGCGGATCTTCCGTCAGCAGGAAATCCCCTTCCGAAAAGGCTTTTTCCTGCGTGGGCATGGACCGCACCGCGTGGCGCGTGTTGCCGCGTTCGGGCGCACGGCGCATACCCACTTGCGCCGGTGTTTTTCCGCCAGCTTTGGCGGCCGTGCGTTTGGCCGGCGCTTCCAATTGTTCGGGGGCGCGCACGCCGGCCAAGGCCCCAGGTGTAGCCAGAAGCAGCAGCGTGCAGGCAGCTGCTATCAGCCGATGAATCTCATGATGCTGTCGCATGATATGCGCTCCTCCAGTGATTCTGGCCGGCACGATTGTTAGCGGGGCGCCGGCCGTACTGTATTGGACGCGCTCCCACGCCGCATATTCAGTGGCCGTGCATAGGCGGGAAGAAGAAGAAGCGTTTTTTCGCCGCAAAATGAAATCATGGATCCTTCCGCACGCGGCCAGAACGACCCATGATAGTTTGCAGGTATTGGGGGGGGGCTGCTCAGGCGCCCGCTTCAGCGCCAATGCAGGTTATCAGGAGCTTTCGAGTGCGCGGCGCGCCTCACGAATACCCATGCCGCGTATCCGAAGCAGTGCCTCCTTCGTGCTCTTGCGCAGGCGCAATGGGCCTTCCTTGCTCTCCCACTGGTACACTGACTGCGGACTCACCCCGGCGAGTTTCGCCATTTCAGGCTGCGTCAGCCGCAGCTTCTGGCGCATGCGCTGAATGTTCTTGCCCGAGAAACGCGCACGATCCACCGCAGGCTTCTCTTCCGGCTGGGCGGACGCCTCCACGTCCGGCTCAGCCTTCTGCATGCGCTTATGCAGCCGGTTGTTTTGCTTCTCGAGTGCCTCGACGCGCCGCTTGAGGGCGGTCACTTCTTTGCGTTGTTCAATCAGCCGGCGTCGAAACTCTTCAGTTATCGTTTTTAATTCTTTGCGTGCCTGCCGGCGGATTTCATCCCGGAATACCGATGTAAGATTGGCCACGATTTGTTCTCCTTACACTAAACCACGTTTCTTCGCATTTTTGCGAGTTACTCTGTCAATTATTGCATTCTTATATCCATTGTGTCAAAACACATTCATACTACCTTAGAGCCGCATACGCACCACAAGCACATTCACTCTCATTTCCACCGGCTCCGCGCGGGTAAAGCGGGCCCCAATCACTGCCGCGCCGATTCCAAATCTCTTTGATGGACGGCGCTAACATTCGCACGGGCGCTAACCATTCACACGCTGTCGCGGGAGCGCCACTTACGCAAATGCACGAAAAACTGCACAGTTCTTGGATAACAGCATGTTAGTGCCGAAAACGCCGGCAAGATGAAGAAGAACAAGGCCATTCGCTAGTGCCTTACACGCCAGCTTGTGCATTAAAGAACAAGAATATTCGGCTCGCAGCTACGCTTGTCCGCCCTGGGATGCACTCTTCTCGGCTCGCGGGGACGCTCGCCCTCCCTGTAGACGAGAACCCGCCGTTTCTTTAGGGCCGACGGCCCGAACTATACCAGCCGAACCGCAGGCTCATGACACACGGCGCCCCCGCACGCAAGAGGGCTTAAAGCCCGGGATATAAGTTTTCATAATACGCGCCTTCAGCGCTTAAATAGGGCGCATGCAAAACTTGGGCCGTTGGCCCGGGCTGCTATGGACCCGCGCCTTCGGCGCAAAGGAAACAGGTAGCGCCCGAATTCCACCCCGGGCACCTTTGCTAATCCCAAGTCTCCCTGAACCATTAACCCCGAACCACCAATCACTAACCACGGGACAGGCCTCCCCATGCTTGCGCTATGGGCAGAACCCCCGTTAGTGCATTATATGCTTTACAAGTCTATCACGGTGTCCTGCACGACCGTGCAGGTCTACACCGAATTTGGGGTCTTTACCCAGGCCTGCGGCCTGGGCTGAGCCAGGTACGCTTTTCAGGCGCGCGACGTTTTTCTGAGCGTTGTGACAGCTAATGTAGGTGCGCCCTTAGGGCGTGGGGTGGCTTGCCACCGTTTTTGCGGGCATGGACTGAAGTGCATGCGCTCGTAATAGCTGAGCGGCGCAGCCGACTCGCTTTGTTCTGTCGCCGTTTTCCTTGGCTTGTGGGCGCAAAGCCCAAAAGCGGCTTACATGCCCTCTTGTGTAATTACTACTCACGCTCTTGTTTATCCGTATGGTGTAATGGGTCGCACTCATTTCGCCAATCTGCTCCGTGATAGCGAATACCCGCGTGCGGCCGCGAGAGCCATGCCGTTTCTGCTCTTTCAGCCCAATGCCGCCAGTTCTGCACACACTTTGTCGTAGAGTAGATCGGCCCACGGTGGACCTGGTGCAGCGTCGGCAGGCAAGGCGTGGACCCGGAAATCGACCGGTGTCAGGATAACGCGCACGTTCGCTGGTTTAGTCGCCGCCGCCAAAACAAAGAGGTCTTCCGCCGCCACATCGCCCATAGCGAGACAGCCGACAGAGTCGTGCTTGCCATGGATAAAGATGTCGCTGCCCGGTTCCATCCGACCGTCTCGCCGGGCCATGGCCCAGTCAAAGTCGTTGGGGTAGTTCAGCCGGAGCGACAGATGGAACCGGCTGTTCGGGTTGAGCCCGATGACCTGGTAGACCCCCTCGGGCACTTGCCGGTCCCCCTCGCGCAACTTGGGCCCGAGCGCGCCGCTGGCGCCGCGTATGGGGTAGCGCCGTATGAAGCGAAAGGGTGCCCCCTTCCGTTCCCGGGCCCACACGTCGAGCATACGCGAAGCCTTTATTCCTACGAGCACCGCCTCGGCCGGCGGATAGGCAACCCCCGCTCGGGCAAAAAACGGGCTCAAACGCGCCCGTACAGCCGGACCGTGCATGGCGATTCGGTCCACTATGGTCTTCTTCTCACTCATACGCAAAGCCACCGGGCTACAAGCCCAGACATAAGCGGTGCACGTACATATGGAGCGCCGCATTCTGCGCTGCCCCTGCGTGACTACACCGGGGGTACCGTGTTTTTTCATGGGAAAATGACGTATAACGGTGGAAAAAGGAGTTTACCATGGACACCCTCCCCAATCCCCGTGATTTCCGCACGCCCGATCATGCCATTGAGCCGCTTTTCATCGACCGATGGTCGCCTCGCGCCATGTCCGGTGAGCCGCTCAGTCACGAAGAACTCATGACACTGTTCGAGGCGGCGCGCTGGGCGCCCTCGACCTACAACGAACAGGAGTGGCGTTTTCTATACGCCCCGCGCGATGCGGCACATTGGGACACGTTCTTTGGGCTTCTGGTCGAGGCAAACCAGCAGTGGTGCACGAACGCGGCTGCTTTGGCCGTTATTTTGTCGCACCGGGTTTTCGATAGCAACGGCAAGCCGAACCAGGTTCATAGCTTCGACGCCGGTGCCGCCTTCGAAAACCTCGCACTGCAAGGCGCCGCCATGGGCCTCGTCGTGCATGGGATGGGCGGGTTCGACCGGGACAAGGCGCGCGCCGAATTGCGCGTGCCAGACGACTACGATATTGAGGCAATGATTGCCCTCGGCCGGCCCGGCTTGCCGGCCAACCTGCCCGAAGCGTTGCGCGCCCAGGAAACCCCGTCCGGCCGCAAGCCCGTGCAGAAGATTGCCTGGGAGGGTCCCTTCGCGTAGCACTGGATCAGGGCACTGGATCATACCGGGTGTGGCCGTTGGCATGCACCTTCACCACAGCGCCGGCGGCTTCCGGCGGCAGGCGAAAAGCGATATTCTGGGTGTCGAAAGGCGACGTGCGCACGGAGTGGCGGCGCGGCGCGGCCGTGAGCGGCGCTTCGGCGTTATATGCACGCCACCAACGCGGCAGCGTAACCACTTCGGCGATACCTTCCAGCGGAATGCCGCCCGTGTTCGTTATCTGCACGCGCAACTGGTTTTCGCTGCGTGACAAATCGAGTGTGTAGCCGGCGCCGGCTTCAGGTACGGCCGCACGGTAAGTGCGCGCACCCTGTTTTGTCCATGCCACCAGCCCGCCATCCCCCGCGCGCTGACCGCCGCGCAGTACCACGACTTCTTCGACGTGCGCCTCCCCAGGGGCCAGCTCGTAGTAGAACTGTGCGGGCGACGCGCTCCACCCTTCCGGTACGATGGTGTACACCACCCCCTCGACGCCGACATCGGCGCTGTGATTGCCCACGACCACCTCAATCCGGTCATTTTCCGCGTCGAGCTCGCCCCGTGTAAGCAAGCTGAATGTCCGCGCGCCGATGGGCGCCGCGCCCGGGTTCCCCTCCCAATAGGCGCTGTTTACCGAGGCTGCTTCGAGATCCGGCGGCGTGAGATTCTGCGATTCTCCGTGCGCGAAGTGCGTGCTCGGCAAGAGCCGTACCGTATCAATGTGGAATGGCGCTGTCTCGCGCACGTAACGTGTGTTTAACACCTCGAGCACATCGCGAGACTCACCAAAGAGCGTGGCCGTGTGCGCCGTGCGCAGGGGCACGAAAAAGCGGAAGTTCCCCGACCATGGCGTCCCGGACGCCGCATAACCGCGCACAACGACACCATCGCGCGGATCCCCGCCATACGGTTGCAGCGCCGCCTCCGGGTAGCCCCCGGGCCGCATGCCCGTTACCACAAAGCGCGGGTCGCTCACCTCGAGCATACCGTCCACCGCTGGCCGCCGCCCGCTGTGCAGATCGGTTTCGGCAACGCGCAACGGCATGTTGTAAGACTGCGCACGCGCCGGGATGCCCGCTCTACGCCAGTCCCCGTCGAAGGGCGCCAAAGCATAGCGGAGTACATGGCGATCCTTTTGCTTGCCCACGGTGTCTTGCCCCGAGCCCGCGCCATGCGCCCATGCAAGCACCAGCGTGCCGTCCGCCTCCATGCTGCACGGCTTTACGCCGCGAAAGAACAATGCGCATCCCGTGTCAGCGCGCACCGGTGCCGGCGTCTCACTCAAGTACGCGTCCGGCGGCAGGTTATACACGCCCCGGCCGCGGATCGATTCCCCAAAGCGGCGGGCCGCCTCCGCCGCCTGCTCCACCGACGAACCGCCGAGAATAAGCGTAAGCAGCGGCGGATAACCGTCGGGCACGTCCTCATCGTACAGGAGAACCGCGGCAGCCTGCTTGAACCGCTCCAAGACGGCTTCGCGCTGGGTTTCCGGCAGTCCTTCCATCAGCCGTGTACTCACGGCGTTCTCCCCCGCCCCACCTACGAGCACACGCATACCGGCGCCATGCGCAAGGGCGTCATTTTCGTTCAGGAAACGGGTGGCATCCGTATGGATAAAGTCCAGATCGGGCGGGGTGTCCGCGCAGGTATCCGCTGGAATACCACGCTGTGCAAATGCTTCGAGCACGATTCGCGCGGCGTTTTTCAAGGCCGGTTCGTTACCATGCACGATCATCGCCGGAGCCAATGGCAGTGCCTGTTCCGTCCCTATCTGGATGTGGTCGTTCGGGGTAGCGGCAAACCAACGCAGCGCCGGTTGCAGCCCGGTTCCCGACGGATTGTCCATGCCGTCCGTGCGAAATTGCAGCACGTGTGCACTGCGCCGCCCTGCAAGGGCGCCAAAGCGTTCACCATACACCGGAACCCTTCCCGCCTCGTTCGGCTTGAAGGTGACCGCCAGGAGTTTGTTGTCAAGCGGGACATCCTCGAGCGTGGTCTCGAAATCAACGCGGTCTATGTGTTCGTACAGGCTGATGCGCCGTGTCAAAGAACCGCCGCCAAATGCAGCCGTAATGGTTAGCTCTTGCACACCTTCCGTCACAACCGCCTCTATTTCCGCGGGCACGCGGTCGGCATAGGCAATATCGCCCGTAGTCCACAGCTCCCGGCCGCCGTCGAGGCGGGCGGGGTCTTGCTCGAGCAGCACGAAATGGTTGAGCAGGTTGTGCGCATGATCCACGCCCGATGCCTTGTCGACCAAGCTCTTGATGGCGCCGGTCGACGGGTCCGCGACAACGAGGAACCGGCTGGTTTCGATCTGGGCATCTGGCCGGCGCGAGGGCGTCTGCACGCGGCCGCCCGGCACGAGATAATAGGTGCGATAGCCGAAACCCGGCACCGACTGCGCCACAAACCGGAAACGGGCGCTCATGCGGCGGTTGCCCATATCCCGGTGATCGCTGGTCACATGCGGCACAGGCGTTCCCGTATCACTCACGATGTGCCAGTTGTGTGCCGTGTCATAGGTGAGGCGCGCCGCAACCACGTCGTCGCGTTTGTGCGCTGTCGGATTGAATATGAGCAACGGCCGCACCCCATCCAAGTCCGCCGGCGCTTCCTCGAGTGTGTCCGCCATAGCGGCGATATAATCCAGGGCATTCGTGTACACGCCCTCGCCCACGGCCGCAATTTCGTGGTACGCCGCCAGTGCATCCACCAGCCGGTCGCCCTGCAACGCGGCCCCCGTGCGCCCCTGTGCGCTCCAGTACAACAATTGCCGCCACGCAAGGTCGAGCGCTTCGCCCGGATACTGTGCGCCGAGCAATGCGGCAAAGGCGGCAGCTCGCTCGGCGGCCAGAGTGCGGTGTTCGAGCACGCTGCGGGCCACCGCCACGTTCGGGCGTACCAGCAAATCGCCGGGCGCGCGTGCCGTCAGACACCGCGCCGTGACATGCACACCGCCGGTAACCGTGTCTGGCAACACATCCAATTCCTCGAAGAACATACGGCCGCCGCCGCCCCGAAAACGCACGGAGGGATACGCCTCGCCCAAAGTCTCCGCGGCCTCCGCATAGAAGGGCGCGGGCGTGCCCGCACCATCGACCGGCAGCAACACATCCACCGGAATGTCCATCGCATCCAGCTCACGCCGCTGTACCGCGGCCATGTCGCGGAGATCCGCCACATCCACCGGCGCTGCGCCGGAGGCTTTGCGGCGGTGGGGCACGCGGCGTCCGTCCAAGGCAAGGTGATACGCCAGCGGATGCAGCCCGCCGTACTGCAGATTGCTAAGCATGCCGCCCGCCTCGGCCGCTGACAGCAACTGCGGCGTTTGCGGCGCCAACGCGGGCGCATCCCATGCGAGAAAGACAGGCGCCGCCGCACCCAGCACGGTCTGTGCGGCGCGCATGCCGTAGGCGAGGTTTTGCACGAGCAGTTCCCCCGTCACGATACGCTCGTCCAGCGGCCCGAACCCGGCCCACGCATCCACACGCCCGCTTCCGGCGGCCTGCCGAAGCTCCGCCGCAACATCGGCGTAGTAAGCGAGAACCGGTTGCCATGCCGCGGCGTAGCCCAGGTTGAAGCCGTACGACGGCTCCTGCCGGAGCAGGCTTATATGGCGCCGTGCCGCGCGCAACGCCGCCTTGGTTGCCTGCGCCTGGGCCATCTCCTCCCGCAGGCGTACCCGTGATATGACATAGGTGCGTCCTTGGGCCTCGGGCTCGCGCACAGGAAAGTTTGTCGTAAACGAGGCGGTGTCGCCGTCTGCGTCGAGGCTTACATTGACCGGCACGGTCGACCCGGCGGCACGTTTACCGGCCGCCACGGGCACACGCACGCGCCGCTCACCGTTGGGCGCTACCGGCGGCGCCTCGATGGCAACAGCGTCGGGATTGCCGTTCACCCGCGCTTCGATTTCAATGGGCGGCGAGGGCAGCCCCGTCGGATTGAACAACGTAAGCGTTGCGTCTTGCAGCAGGTTAGACGCTGTGCCGCTGAAGGTGCCGGCATGACGCAGCCGCGGCACATAAGCGATACGGTCCATCGTGCTCACGGGGTCAAGGGTGAGCGCGATCTCGAAACCGCTGGCACCTTCGAGCAGCGTGCGGTTGCGCAGTATGTCACGGCGCAGTTCCTCGAGCGTGACACCGGCGGCTGCGGCAATCGTCTCGAATGCAGCCCCGGGCGCCTCGATAACCATGAGATTCGTGCCCCGCTCGAAACGCACAATGAACCGGGCGGCCCCTTTCGCGGCCAATGGCCCGCCGGACACATCGCGCAGGTGTACGCCGTTCATCCACACCCGCACACCAAGCGTGGAGTGGATGTTCACATACGCCTGCTGTTCCTGTGCGGCCTGTGCGTAGAACGCGGCATAGGCCACCCCTTCTGGGTCGTCGGGAAAAAAGGGCGATAAGTCGAGCGAGGGCGTTTTGGCGCCGGCACGCTGCCAAATGGCCTTGTCATCGCCGGTGGAAACGGTCAGCAGATGCCGCGGCCGCGTACGCTCGATGCCGCCGATGGGCGCCATGTGGTCCTTGTCGGCAAGTGGGGCGGCGCCGCGTTCGAGCGCACCGCCGATGCCGCCCTCCAAACCCGGGGCAAACGGCCCGCACACCAACCAATGCGCCACGAAACCGCGGTCGAGCAGCGTGTCAAGGGTATCGTGCTGGGCGGACGCCGGCGCTACGCAAAACAGCACCAGCACCAGCGCACCACACTTCTGGATTCGCGTGTTCATGGCCGCATTCTTGCCAGATACGGCGACCAAGTCAAGCCGTAGCAGAGCACGCACTCAGTCAAACGCTGAGGGCGGCAAGACGTGCGGCGGAAACACGCCGGTTGCAGGGGTGACTCGCACGCGTACGCCGCCTTCCTCCTCCCCGCCGGGCAGAGGTGAAACCTCCGTGTCTTCCCCCGCCGCTGCTTCCAGGGTGTATGGCCAGGGGAGCACCGCCAACGGACGAACATTTTCCAGCCGCACCACCGCATGCTTCGACTCATACGCCGTCACCACGGCGGCGTCCACCCCGGCTTTCGGCACATGCACGCGCAGCAACGGCCGCACACGATCTTCCCCCACCTGCGCGCCGATTGCTTCCTCGAGCATCACCGGCGCGCCTTCATAGGCCCGGTACGCCGGCAGAAGGCCAAAAGTGGCGTCCGGTGTCTCACGCAGCACCTCCTTCGCGGCGGCCTGCGCGCGCTCGACAATGCCGGCCGCATGCCGCCATGCGAAGATGGTGCGAATCTGCATGCCGAAAAACACCAGGCACAATACCGTTGTCATAACCACTATTGGCCTGTGCCACTTGGGGTGCTGAATCACACGCCGGCAGAAGGCCGCGAAGGCGATATTCGCCATGGCGATGGAAAGAAAGAGTTGTCCACCGCCCAACAGGTGGTACGGGTCGACGAACTGGCCACCGTTACCGAGGCGCACCAGCGCCATCGCCAGCAGTGCAAAAACAAACGCCCGCGAGCGTAAGGCCCACGCCAGGCCGCCCAGTACAACCACTACCGCCCCCCCCGCAACCCAGCCAAGTAGAGGCTGCTCGGACAACCCCGCCGCGGTCTCAGGCAGGAATCCTATCGGATAGCCAATGACTGCCAACGGCGCGAACATGCCGGCGGCATCGAAGTGGTGCGTGTGTACGATGGCATTCACGACGGCAAGCGCGAAGAATGGCGTGGGCCGCCAACAGCGGCGTGCTTCCCGCGGCAGCGCTACAAACTCGATGACCAGCGGCACAAGTGCAGCTCCCGCCATGGCCGGTACACACAGCGAGGGCACAAACAGCGCCACGGCCAATGCATAAAGCACTGTGCCGCCGCAGCGCGTGTGAGCCGCGTAGCAGGCCATACCGGCAAGCACGAGCAGATTCGCCCCCAGCAACGGCGTGCTGGTCAGCGGCAACACGGCATCGGACTTGACCGGGTGGGCCATGAGCAACGCCATCGCCAGGGAGCCCATCCACACCGGCCCGCGCACCAGCGCATTTGTGAGGAAGAAGACCGCCGCCATGCATCCATAGAGCAAGAGGAGGTTTACCACCTGGTAGCCCAGGTGAAAGCCGCCCAGCAGTGCATACAATACCCGCACCACGGCCGGCGAATCCGCCCCGCCAAGCAGGACATGGTCGGCGCCCACCGGCCCCAGCCCCAGACTCCACACATAGACCACCAGCAAATACACACAATTGGAAGTCAAGAAGACCCGCGCCGCACGCCGGGCGTTACGCCGCGTCGCCAGAATCTCGCTCGTTTGTGGGGTTTCCATAGCGCGGCAGTCTAACGGCAGCGTTAACGAATGGCAACATCCGCACCACCGCTCGAAAACAGGCGCGCCGCCTGTTACCATGGTGCCGGTCTCAAACCAGGAGAATTCCGATGCGCTCTTTTACCGCTGTACTCGTGATCATGCTGCTTGCTCCCGTGTTCTTCTGTCTTGTCGCCCGGGCCAGTGATGATCCGCTTGCAGACGCCTCATGGCTGCGGAATCCCCTGTTCGAGGGAATAACCACAATCGACCTGCTCCACAAAGAAGACGAGGAACCGCCGGCGCTCGAAGGCCCGCAAAATGTGCATACCCTTTTCCGCAAGGTGATCACCCTCGAAGCGGAACCGGAAAGCGCCACGCTTTACATCACCGGCGACGACTACTACAAGTTCTACCTTAACGGCGCATTCGTCGTACAGGGTCCCGAGCTGGGGTATCCGTTCGCCCACCCCTACTACAAGCACGAACTCGACCCCGAAGCACTCGTGAAGGGCAGCAATGCCCTCGCGGCACATGCCTATTACCAGGGACTGCGCAACCGGGTCTGGAATAGCGCGGACAACCGCAGCGGCTTCATGCTCACGCTCGAGGTAACCTACAAAAACGGCGCCAGCGACACCTTTAGTACGGACGACACCTGGCGTTACCATACGCTCGAGGCATTCGCAAGCGGCTTCCCCACGAGGCGCACCATCGGCTACAAAACCCAGTTCGCAGAAGACATCGACCTGCGCAAATGGCCCTCGGGCTGGCGCGATACCGGCTACGACGACTCGGGCTGGGAGACACCGCTCGTAGACCCGCAGGACCATGTATTCCGCGAGCAAATAACCCCGCCGCTCGAAGTCTACCGCGCGGACCCCGTCGAGACGCTGAAGAAAGACGACGGGCATTACTTCTACGACTTCGGCCACGAGATCGCCGGGCATACACGTATCCAAATCACGGGCCCTGCCGGCCACCGGATCACCGTGCGGCACGGCGAGGAGCTCGAAGCGCCGCACACCGTGCGCTACGACATGCGCGCCGACTGCAAGTACGAGGAGTTTCCCATCCTCGCAGAAGGCGACAACCTCATCCCGTTCTATGATTACCGCGCATTCCGCTATATGGAAATCCTCGACGCACCGGCCGAACCGGAGGTGTGGGTCGATGTGCGCCACCATCCATTCGACCCCGATGCCGCCACGCTGGATACCGCGGACACACTCGTGCAGGGTATCTGGGATATTTGCAAGCGTGGGGTACAGATGGGCAGTCAGGGCGGGTTTCTTGATTGCCCGACCCGTGAGAAGGGGCAATACCTCGGCGATGCCGTGATCATTGCGCGCTCGCACCTCTGGCTCACCGGCGACGCCTCACTCACAAAGAAGTGCCTGGTCAACTTCGCAAATTCGCAGCGCATTTGCCCGGGAATCATGGCAGTCGCGCCGAGCAGCTTCATGCAGGAGATCGCCGAGTACTCGCTGCAATGGCCGCTCATGCTCGCGGCCCACTACCGGCACACGGGCGACAAGGTTTTCCTGGCGCGCATGGCGGACGATGTGTTCCCCGGCCTCTATGACTACTTCGCGCAGTACGAGAACGACCACGGCCTGCTGGAGGGCGTGGACGAAAAGTGGGTGCTCGTGGACTGGCCAAAAAATCTGCGCGACGATTATGACTATGACTACGCGCAGACACGCGCAAATACCGTGCTGAATGCCTTCTATTATGGCTCGTTGAAAACCGCCGCCGAACTCCTCGAAGAACTCGGCCGCGATGCCACGAAATACCGGGCGAAAGCGGCGCGTATCGAGGAGGCCTTCGCCAACATGTTCGTCGATCCGGAAACGGGACTCTACCTCGATGCGCCGGGCTCGGACCACAGCGCCCTGCATGCCAATGCCATTCCACTGCGTTTCGGGTTGACCGCCGGCGCCGATAAGGACGCCATGATCGCGCTCATTCGCGAGAAGGGCCTGCACTGCGGCGTGTACATCGCGAGCTATCTGCTCGAGGCCTGCTTCGAGAACGGCGAACCGGAACTCGCCTGGCAACTCATCACTTCGAAAGACACGCATTCCTGGCATCAGATGCTCGAAGCCGGCGCCACTACCTGTATGGAGGCATGGGGCCCGGAACAGAAATGGAACACAAGTTGGTGCCATCCTTGGAGCAGCAGCCCCATATATCTGCTGGCCGAGCGCGTACTGGGCCTGTCTCCCGCCCGGCCGGGCTGGCGGGCAATCCGCTTCGCCCCTGCGGCCATCGAGGAACTGCCGCCGCTGGACTTTACGTTCACTATCCCTGCCGGCACGGTGCGCGTAACCCATGATCCCGAGGCGGGCTACACCATCTCCGCGCCAGCGGGAATCCCTGTGGAAACCGGCGCGCCGGCCGGTAGAGAGATCGAGGTGAAAAGAATGGCATCGCTTACCCAAGACCAGCTTCACAAACTCGACGCCGCTGACTGGAAAGAACGCGTGGGCGGCGGGCTTGGCGTCTGGGTCGATGTGGCGGCACAACGTCTCTACCTGCTTGAAAATGACCAGGTCGTATGGCAGGCGCCCTGTTCGACCGCCGCCGCCGGCCCCGGGCAGACGATCGACACGCACCAGACCCCCCTGGGCTGGCATGCCGTGGCGGAAAAACACGGTGCCAAGGAGCCCTGGGGGCGCGTATTCAAGGCCCGGCAGGCAACGGACACCGTCTGGCAGCCGGCCGCCAGCACAGCGGAAGATCTGGTGCTCAGCCGTATCCTCTGGCTCGAAGGTCTCGAACCGGGCTTCAACCAGGGCCATAACGAAGCGGGCGAACTCGTGGACTCGAAACGCCGCTACATCTATATTCACGGCACGAACGAAGAGAATCGCATCGGCACACCCGCCTCACACGGCTGCATACGGCTGCTGAACGACGACGTAATCGCGGCGTTCGAACGCATCTCCGAGGGCACACCCGTTTTGATTACGCAGTAGCCCTTCGCCGCCGCAGATTCTCCCAGGCCGGGGAAAAGCACTGCGATCTCTTGAGCGGGTTATACTCCAGCAGGCATAAAAGTCCCTTGCTTATCCTTTTTTGCACCTTACGCCCGCACTCGTATAAAAAGAACAAGAAACCTTATAAACAACCGTTTCGGGCGCCTGGGAGGGCGGTCCCGAACCACCAACCACACAACATGCCGTCCCATCCTTGGGTTCTGGGCCTCGCCCACGTTGTATCTTTAGGGTGCAGTTCTTCTACTACCGATGTTTTGGTTCCTTCGTGCCCGTTGTGAGCAAGCAAAACGGGACTGACACAAGCGAGCGAGTCCCCGAGCGAGACGGGTCTGTCCCTTGTTTTGCGGCCTTGGAGAAAAGCGTCGCGAATTTCTCCAAATTTCGCAAGAAAGGGACATTCCCTGCTCGCGGACTCGCGAGGACAGCCCCCTTTTTGCTTCACTTTTCACCAACAGCGCGGCAGTACAAAAACTGCACCCCATCTTTAGCCATCTGGCGTAACACTTTTCTAAGACTTCTGGGGACACCCGCCGCCCCATGATCACATCGGACCTGTGCCTTACACGGGAAAGGCGAGCGTCCCTGTGCGCCGGATTCCTATACGACGCCGTGTATGCCATAGGACTCACGTGTTACGGCCATTGCGGAAGCCGGGCGGTAAGACACGCCTCTCGGCGCATACATAGGATGCTCTTGGCGCCCACGTACGCGTTAGTAGGAAATCCTCGCCACGCTCAGCGCCAACGCACTGGCACGGCTCACAGGGGCTTTCTCGTTCGGATAACGCAGAAAGTCCACATGCCCATCGAGATACAGCACATTGGCGCCGCCCGGCACGTGATTGAAGTCGGCCGGGTTGGCCGACACGAGGTCGAACATGATGAACACCGTGCTCTGCGCCTGGGAAGTGCGCGCGGGATTGTTGACGTCGGTAATGAGAAAGCGCTCAATCCCTTCCCGGATGCGGTACACGGTACTTCCACCGCCATTCCCCAAGCCGTTCGGCACATCGATATCCTTATCCAGCTTCCGCTTCACGTCCTCGATGGCGGCTTCATCCGGCGTACTCAGGATATCGCTTCCACCCTCGAACAGACTCCAGAACGCCTCATAGAACTGAGCGGGAATCTCTTCGTCCTGGTACTGGGCGGGGTCGATGTCGACAAACGGCAACGCGCTCAACAAGGTGGCCACGCTCCCCGCATCCATCTGCGGGTCATCATTGTCACAACGGTCATAGACATACCCCAGATAGAAATAAGACCAGCCGGCATGCCACCACTGTTGTTGCCCGCCGCCGGGCCGCTCCGCCGCCAGGATTGACACACCGCTCGTGTCTTCATCGTAGTACATGTCTTCCAGGCTATGGTTGGCGCTCGAAGGACAGACGTAGATGGCTGGATCCGTAATGTACTCTGGATACACGGCATAGCACAGCGGAGAGAAGATGTATCCACCCGGGGCGTCAATGGGCTGGTGCGTTCCCGGCGGGAAGCGTTCGCCGGGGTCTTCGTTGCTGTACATCTTGAACATGAGGCCGAACTGCTTCAGGTTGTTCTGACAACTCGCACGCCGGGCCGACTCGCGGGCACGGGCCAGGGCCGGAAGCAGAATGGCCGCCAGGATACCGATGATCGCGATGACCACCAGCAGTTCGATGAGTGTGAATCCCATTTGCCGACGCCGCATAGCATTACTCCTTTTGCAACAACGACACGCTCCAGTATCCCCTCAGACACCTTGCACTCATCGATTATAATGTTTTTCGCCAAAAATGCAAGTCCTCCTTTTTTTGCAAAGGGAGTACCCGCTTGACGCTGGCATATTGGTGATTCTTTAGCCATATGGCGTAACGCGGCGCACTCGTTTCGCCAATGTGTTCCGTGATAACAAATACCAGCGTGCGATGGGGATAGCCATGGTGTTGGCGCTACTTTGGACTGCGGCGGCTTGCCATCGCTTTGGCGCGCGTGGGCTGAAGTGCGTGCGTTCGTTCAAGTCGGGAGCGAAACCGTACGCAGCCGCCAGCAGTGTCCTTGAATCCTTCTCGGTACTAAACGGGGACAGTCACCGTTTATATTGACATTCCGTTCCTTCGCGGGTAGCA
>CAZMVU010000085.1:0-18614 GCA_964569295.1 uncultured Nitrospirales bacterium | reverse complement strand
ACAGTCCCTGCTCGGGGACTCGCGAGGACAGTCCCTTTGTTTGCTCAAGTGATGATGCAAGGCGGTACTGTCAGGGCTGTATCCTTAAGTTAACGCGTATGGGCCTGCGGCCCAGGCTGGTATAGAACCGCGCCTTCGGCGCTCCGGAAACAGGTAGCGCCCGGGTTCGACCCCGGGCATTTTTGCTAATACAAGTCGCTCCGAACCCCGACCCAGCAACCCCGACCCACGTCACAAGCCTTCCCATCTTTGGGTTGTGGGCAAAGCCCACGTTGGACAAGTGTTAGGCGGTGGCACGTGGCGCGAGGTCAAGCCAGGTTGCGTTGCAGGGCGACCACGACCCCCTGGATTGCCACGTGTGCCGCGTGGTAACGCATGGGCTGCATCGTCGGATGGGCCGGGCGCAGTTCGACCTCGGCGCCATTGGGGAAATAGCGTTTCACGGTGGCCTCGTCTTCCACCAGCGCCACCACCACATCGCCTTTGCGTGGCGGGCGTTGCTGATCGACGATGAGCACATCGCCGTCGAGGATGCCGTCCTCGATCATGGAATCGCCATTGACGCGCAGGCAGAACGCCGGGCCTTGCGCGAGTGCACTCGATACCGCCACATGCCCCTCGATATTCTCTTGCGCCAGTAACGGCGCCCCCGCCGCGACCCGGCCCAGCAGTGGCAATACGCCCACCTCCCGCTGATACAAGCCCGCCGCCGCCTTTTCGGTCACATGAATGCCGCGTGCTTTCGAGCTGCGCTCGATGTATTCCTTGCGTTCCAGCGCCAACAGGTGGTCGTTGACGCCGTTTGTCGAGGTGATGCCGAACTCTTGCCCGATCTCGGCGATAGTCGGCGGGTACCCCTGATCGCGGATACACGCCACAATAAACTCGAGGATGCTGCGCTGCCGTTTCGTCAAGCCCTTCGCCATAACTGCTGCCTTTATTTTCACGCTGAATCTCTGTTCAGCAAAAGAATACCGTATGGCGTATGCGATGTCAAGCGCATTTTTGCGCGGCACCGTGTACAGCGCGCCCGCGTACGCGTGGCCCGGGGGCGGTGAACAGGTCTGACTGGGGGGGCTGGGGGGCTACATAAGGCCCGCTGTTAGCAGTGCGATGACCACGGCTGCGAGCACAATGCGGTACCAGCCGAATAGCTGGAAATCGTGGCGGCGGATGTAATGCATGAGAAAGGCGATGGAAACATAGGCCACGATAAACGACATGACGCTGCCGACGGCCAGCAGCGCCCATTGTTGCGTGGTGAAAGACAGGCCATGCTTCGCCAGTGAGACGGTGCATGCCCCGAGCATGGTCGGGATTGCGAGGAAAAAGGAGAACTCGGCCGCGGCCGGGCGGCTCGCACCGAGCAACATCCCGCCGATGATGGTGGCGGCGGATCGGGAGGTGCCGGGGACCATCGCCAAACATTGGAAACAGCCGATGAGCACGGCCGTTGTGTAGGTGAAGGCATGCACATTGAGGAAACGGGGGTTGTGACCGCGCCGCTCGATCACGATGAGCAGCACCCCGCCCGTAAGCAACGCAATCGCCACGGGAAGCGGGTACAGCAGATGCCCTTCGATGAGGTCGTTGAGGAGAAGACCGAGCACGGCGGCGGGCATAAATCCGGCCACCACTTTGAACCACACGCTGATAATCCGCGGTTCATACGCCAAGGCCAAAGGTCCTATGCGCAGGGTGTGCGCCGTGTTTTCGGGGGTAGCGCGGCGCCCGGGCCATAACTCGCCCCAGAAATAACACACCACGGATAGAATGGCCGGAAACTGGATAATCACCATGAAGGCGCGTGCGAAGCCGGGATCGCTCAGCCGCAGAGGCGCCTCGACGAGAATGAGGTGGCCCGTGCTCGATATGGGCAGGAACTCGGTGATCCCCTCGACCACGGCCAGTATGACCGCTTTCAAGTAATCCAAGACTGGTTATCCTTGTTGCGCTTCGCGCCGCGCGATGTTGGATACGCGGCACAGGAGTTTTGCGGGAAGGCGCTCCTCGCGCTTGCCCAGTTGCACGCCCATCCATCGGGCGCCGCTGTAGGCCAGGCTCTGCAACGCCAGCAAGCCCCGCCCCCGCCCGAGGAAATGGAGGAACTCGTCGCCCATGCGCTTGAGGCCGTAACGCAACTCGCCCTTGAGCTCAGGGTCACCAAGAATACCAATCCGCTTGAGGGCAATGCCATTGTCCACAGCCCACACGAATTCATCGCGAAACCCGCGGTCGTGTGCGTGGTACACCGCGGCCCGGGGTTCGTAGACCAGCGTGTGACCCGCGTGAAGCAGCTCATGCGCCATGGCCACATCTTCCGACATGGGCGCGTGCTCATCGAAGCGGATACGGCACACGAGCGCGCGCCGCCAGGCAGCGTTTACATTCGAGAAGCGATACGACCCCACCGTGCGCACGGGCATATCCGCCAGCCGCTTCCTTGCCGGGCGCGGGCCATAAGTCCATTCCATGGCGTAGGCGCGCAGGGGGCGTGTGCCGGGCGGGGCGATCTGCCGGCCGTTCACGGCAGCCACGGCGGGATCGGAAAAGGGCGCCACGAGATGGGCGAGCCAGCGTGTGTCCGTGGGCACGGCATCCTGCGAGAGGTATACCACGATACCGTGGGCCGCGCGGTCCGCGCCGAGGTTGCGCGTGCGGGCGTGGTGGAAAGACTCCGGTGCGATGTGGTGCGTCTCGAGACCGTGGCGCGCGGCGGCATCGAGGGTGCCGTCGGTAGACCCCGAGTCGATATGCACAACCTCGACCGGCCCCGGCCAGTCCTGGCGCGCGAGCATATCGAGGCAGTCGGCCACCTCGGGCATGCCATTGCAGGTCATAAGGACGATCGAGACCCCGGGGGACGCTTGCTGCGCGTTCTGGGCGTTTGCTTCTTCCGGCCGCATATATCCATTTCCTGCCGTGGGCTGGCGAAGCCACGTTGCGCTTCGCTGGGGCGCCTACATTGACGGTTCCGGTACGATGTCCTGTTGCGCTTCGATAGCGGCAATGCGGCGTTGTACTTTTTGCGCCTCCTGCAACCGCCCGGCCGACTGATAGGCCCGGGCCAGGTTGCGCAAAAGGTAGAGGTCTGTTTCGTTCCCCTCGAGGGCCTCCTCGAGGTAGGGGACCGCCTTCTCGCGTTCACCACGCCGGATGAACGCTTCGGCCACGTAGCGCGGGAACACCGGATCATGCCAGCGCTGCATGAACCGCCGCCCCATCTCCGAGGCACGCTGGTAATACTGCAACTGAATCAGCGACCACAGCAGATTCGCATAGACGCTGCGGTCGGCACTGCCGCGCTTGACGGCGTGCTGATAGGCTTCCGCCGCTTCCCGGTGCTTGTTGCGGCGGAAGTGCAGATCGCCGATAACCTTCCACAGCCGCGGGTGCTCCTGCGCGCGCGCGCGCGCAATTTCGACCTGCTCCCAGGCGTCTTCGAAGCGGTTCAGTTCGATATAGCGCTCGGCCTCGGTAAGCGGCGGATGCGGGTCGCTGGCGCGTTCATGGGCCACGTAGGCACTCAGCGCCATGTTGTAGAGAACTGTCACGGCGAACACGAGCACGAGCGCCAGAGACCATCCGGCGAGCACGGCAACGGGATGGTTATAGCGGCCGGGCGTCATTTCAATGTGCTCCCCGTCCGCTCAGCACGATGCGGATCGTCGAGACGAGAATGCGCAAGTCCGTCAACAGGGACAGCGTGCCAATATACACCAGATCATAGCGCAGCCGGTCGGCGGGCGCGGAGTCATACGAGCCGAGCACATGCGACAAACTCGTCATGCCCGGGCGCACGAGAATCCGCCGCTCGAACAAGGGCAACTCCTGGGAGAAGACGGTGTGAAAGTGTGGCCGCTCCGGACGCGGTCCCACCAGGCTCATGTCCCCCTTGAGCACGTTCAGCAGTTGTGGAATTTCATCGATCCGGTGGCGCCGCAGGAAACGTCCGGCCGGCGTCACCCGGGCGTCGTCCTTCTCTGCCCACACACTCCCGGTCTCCGCTTCGGCATCTTTCACCATGGTACGGAACTTGATGATCTTGAAGGTCTGCCCGCCCAGGCCCACGCGCTCCTGGGTATAAAAGACGCCGCCGGGCGAACTGGTCTTCACGGCGACAGCCGCCACCAGGCAGAGGGGACTCGCTAGCACAATACCGGCGAACGCCACCAGGAAATCAATGAAGCGCTTTATTTTGACATACGCGCCCACGGGCCGGCGCGTGGCCAATTGAATGAGCGGCAGCCCGCCAATGGCCAGCAGCCGGCTGTGCTGAAACATGAGCGTGTCGTAAATGCTGGGGTATACGAACGTGCGCCGGCAATGGTTCTCGCAAAAGGTGATGAGATCCAGGAAGGCCTCGCTGCTCTTGTCCGTGAGGCAGATGATCGCATCGAACCGGGGGTGCGCATCCGGCGGCACGTCTTCCGGAAACTGTATTGTCCGGGCGCCGGCATCGATGTAGGTCGCCTCCGCCAGCACATCGGGGCGGTCGTTGAGCGCCCGGGCGATGCGTGCGCCGTCTTCGGGCGCGCCCAACACATAGAACGCGCGGAAGAGTGCGCCGAAACGCATGGCGATTTCCGTGGCCCAGAACCGCCACACCGTGAGCACGGGGGCGGCGATGAGGAGCCCCAGCCCGATCTCGCGCCGCGAGATGGCCATGAAATCCTGGGGCAGGAGTGCCACGCTGAGAAACGCGAGCACGCCCGTGCTTACCAGCGTCATGCCGGCGTAGTAGATACTGTCGAAGCGGTCCGTGAGCCGGAGCGGATCAAAGGCCCCCGCGACCCCGCCCGACACCAGGTACAGCAGTAAAATCACGCAGCGATCACGTTGCAGCAGCAGCAAGTCCACCTCGGGCAGGGTATGCATGCGTGCCAGCGTGGCCACGTTCAGGCCGATCCAGACGAGGAGCACATCCGACGCCGCCGCCAGCAGCATGACCCACAGATCCTCGCGAATCGGCTGTGCTGCGCCGCACCTCACGCCCCGGTCGCCCTCCTGTTCACACCGCGGCTCACGCGCCCGCCTCGCGGATATGCGCGACCGTGCGGCGCAGGCCTTCCTCGATCCCCACTTCCGGCGTCCAGCCGAGCTGCTCGGCCGCCTTGTCCCCCGTGATGCAAATATGCGCGATCTCGCCTTTGCGCAACGGCGCCAGCTCCGGCGCACCGGCGAAGTCCGTCAGCCGCGCCGTAATGTCGAACAATTCCCGCACCGAGGTGCCCACGCCCGACCCGAGGTTGAGCGTGGCGCCGGCCGCCTTGTCGAGCGCCAGTACACACGCCCGCGCAATGTCGCCCACATAGACATAGTCCCGCGTGGGTTCGCCATGGCCATAGAGCACCGGGCGCTTGCCCGCCAGCATGAGGCCGATGAGAATCGCGCAGACCCCCGCCTCGCCATGCGGGCTCTGGCGCGGACCGTAGACATTGGGGAACCGCAGGATGGTGTAGGGCAGACCGTGGATGCGCTGGTACAAAAGGATATACTGCTCGACGCAGAACTTGCTCAGCCCGTAAGGCGCGAGCGGCTCCGCCGGGGTCGACTCCGAGGCCGGCAACACCGCCGGCTCGCCATAGATCGCGCCGCCCGTCGACGCGAAGAACAACTTCTTCACCCCGTGCCGCACGCATTGCTCGAGCACGCGGATCGAACCGCGCACATTCACATCCGCATCGAAGGCCGGGTCCTCCACACTGCGCCGCACGTCCATCTGCGCCGCCAGGTGGTTCACGAAATCAGGCCGCTCTTTCTCGAACACGCCGCCCAGTGCATCGTCGCGGATGTCCAACTCATACAACGCCGCCTTCGGATTCAGGTTGTCCCTACTGCCCGAAGACAGATCATCCACCACCGCCACCGCATGCCCCGCCGCCAGGTAATGGTCCACCACATGCGACCCGATGAACCCCGCCCCTCCCGTCACCAGGATTTTCGCCATGTTCCTTGCCTCCGCTTCCATCCGCTCCCGCTATTGCTGCGCCCGCACACAGCGCCCGCCATAGCGCGGCAAGAACCATGTGCGGAGAATGCGCAATCTTACCAAACGCGCACGGAAACCGGCAACGCAGCCCTCCCCCCCGGCATAATGTCCGCGGTGTCGCGGGGATTCTGGCGCCGGCATTGTGTCTGGCGGTCCGCCGGAAAACACGCCACCGCCTGCGCACTGAAGTGCGCACGCCGAACCTTTACGCAGCGTGTGTTTCGCGGGGAGCGTGGCTTGTACCGCAGGGGGTGCGGCAGGCATCATGCGGCGGGGAAGAAGGGGACCGTATCAAGCGAGTCCCTGAGCAGGTGGATGGTCCCCCTTCCTTCGGGGGTGCTGTTCCGCCGTCTTGTAATCCGGAGAGCAGTATCGTGACCACCACCCTCATTCTCGGCGCCCTCGTTTCCGGCGTGGCCGGCTTTGTGCAGGGTTGCGGCGGCTTCGGGCTCGGGCTGACCGCAGCCCCGACGCTCATGCTCGTGCTGCACGCGGACGGCCGTTTCGTCACGCCTGTGGTGCTGACGCTGAGCATTTGCAACAGTTTTATTGTCCTGCTCGATGCGCACCGTTACGTGCAACTGCGCCTCGTGGTCCCGTTGGTGTGCGGCGGCGTCCTGGGCGCGCCGCTGGGCATCGGCATCTTGCGGGTGGTGGACCCGGCGCAATTCAAGTTCGGGGTGGGGGTGTTTGTCGTGTTGGTGGCGGGGGTGCTGTTGAGCGGCTGGCGCAAGGCGGTGCCGAATGCGGTGTACACCCTGTTTCCCGTGGGTCTGGCCAGTGGCATACTGGGCGGTGCCACGGCCATGGGCGGCCCGCCGGCCATCCTCTTCCTCGCGAACCAGCGCACCCCGAAAGACACCTTTCGCGCCAGCCTTATCGCGTTCTTCTTTTCCGTGAGCTGCTTCACCATCGGCGTGTTCTTCTGGCACGGCATGTACACGGCCGAAGTCGCGCGCACGTCGGTCATCTTCCTGCCCGCCATGATCGCCGGCACCTGGCTCGGCGTGCGCACGGCCCGGCATGTGCCGGACGACAAATTCCGCACCGCTGCCATCCTCGCCGCTGGGCTCATGGGCATGGTGCTGCTTCTCACGAGCCTGTAGCCGGGAAACAAACTGGCCGGTTGCGGCGTTATCCTGTTTGACAGGCACAACCCGGGAGGCGCACGTTATGACCAGCTTCATTGGGCTTATCGCGGTGGTCGCGGCGGCTATGCCCGCTTCGCCCGCGCAGGAGGAAGACGCCATGACCGGCCGTTCGTTGCGCATTCGCAATGCATTCAATGATCTCGACAAGGATTCGATGCATCTCCTCGACGATTTCTACGCGGAGGATGTGGTTTTCGCGGACCCCCTCGGCGAGATTTCCGGGCGCGCGGACTTGCGTGCCTACTACGAAGCCATGTACCGCAATGTGCAGCGCATCCGGTTCGACTTCACCGGCGAGGTGGCCGAAGGCGACACCCATGTCATGGTGTGGACCATGACGGTCGAGGCGAAGGGCTTGAACCGCGGCCGGCCCGTGACCATCGAGGGCAACTCGGTCATCCGCTTCGGCGAGGATGACAAAGTGGCCTATCACCGGGACTACTTCGATCTCGGGGCCATGGTCTACGAGCATGTGCCGGTGCTCCGGTTCTTTGTGAAGAAGGTGAAGCAGAAACTCGCACACCACTGACGCCGGAATCCCCGCGCGGCAACCCGGCCGGCGCCTACGCGCGCGCTTGCTGGCGGATGAGGTTCAAGGCGCTGCCGGCCTTGTACCAGGCGATCTGCGCATTGTTGTATGTGTGGTTCGCCTCGATTTCATCCGTCGAGCCGTCCGCATGCCGCAGCACGATGGTGAGCGGCATGCCGGGCGCGAAGTCCTGCAAGCCGATGATGTCGATCGTGTCGTCTTCCTGAATCGTGTCGTAATCCGCCGGGTCCGCGAAGGTCAGCGCGAGCATGCCCTGCTTTTTCAGGTTGGTCTCGTGGATGCGCGCGAAGCTGCGCACGAGCACGGCCTTCACGCCGAGGTGGCGCGGCTCCATGGCCGCGTGTTCCCGGCTCGAGCCCTCGCCGTAGTTCTCGTCGCCCACGACGATGGTGCCGATACCTTCCTGCTTGTACGCGCGCGCGGTGTCGGGTACGGCGCCGTATTCGCCGGTGATCTGGTTCTTTACCTGGTTGGCTTTGCCGTTAAAAGCGTTGATGGCGCCGATAAAGGCGTTGTTCGAGATGTTGTCGAGGTGTCCCCGGTATTTGAGCCAGGGTCCCGCCATCGAGATATGGTCCGTGGTGCATTTGCCTTTGGCCTTCAGCAGCAGCTTGAGCCCCTTGAGATCGTTCTCGTTTTGCGGGAATGGCTCGAGCAGTTGCAGACGGTCGCTGTCCGGACGCACTTTCACCTCGACCTGACTGCCGTCTTTTGCCGGCGGTTGATAGCCTGCATCCTCGGCGGAGAAGCCATTCGGCGGCAGCTCGACACCGATCGGCGGGTCGAGCTTCACTTCCTGTCCATCCGCGTTGGTGAGCGTGTCCGTACGTGGGTCGAAGTCGAGCCGTCCCGCGATAGCCAGCGCTGTCACCATGTCCGGCGAGGCGACGAAGGCATGGGTCTTGGGGTTGCCGTCGTTGCGCTTGGCGAAATTGCGGTTGAACGAGGTGACGATGGTGTTGGGCTCGTCTTCCGCGCCGTGGCGATGCCGTGCCCACTGGCCGATGCACGGGCCGCAGGCGTTCGCGAGCACCACGCCGCCGATGGCCGCGAAGTCCTTGAGGATGCCGTCTTTCTCGACCGTATACCGCACCACCTCCGAGCCCGGCGTGACCGTGTATTCGCTCTTGGCCTTGAGCTTCTTCTCCTGCGCCTGCTTCGCAATCGAGGCTGCGCGGCTCAGGTCCTCATACGACGAGTTCGTGCACGAGCCGATGAGCCCCACCTCGACCTCGATGGGCCAGTTGTTGTCCTTGGCCTTCGTCTTCATTTCGCCGAGGGGGGTGGCGAGATCCGGGGTGAAGGGGCCGTTCAAGAGCGGCTCGAGTTCGGAAAGGTTGATCTCGATCACCTGGTCGTAGAAGTCTTCCGGGTTGTCGTAGACCTGCCGGTCCGGGCGCAGGTCATCGCCGATGCGCGCGGCGGCCTCGGCCACATCAGCGCGGTCCGTCGCCTTGAGGTAGCGCACCATGGACTCGTCGAATGCGAAGGTCGAGGTGGTCGCGCCGATCTCCGCGCCCATATTGCAGATGGTGCCCTTGCCGGTACATGACATGCTCTCGCTGCCTTCGCCGAAATACTCGACGATGGCGCCCGTGCCGCCCTTGACAGTGAGGATGCCCGCCACCTTGAGGATAACGTCCTTCGGGGCGGTCCAGCCGCTCATTTTGCCGGTGAGGTGCACGCCGATGAGTTTCGGGAACTTGAGCTCCCAGGGCATGCCGGCCATGACGTCGACGGCATCCGCACCGCCCACGCCGATGGCGATCATGCCGAGGCCGCCCGCGTTCGGCGTATGCGAGTCGGTACCGATCATCATGCCGCCGGGGAAGGCGTAGTTCTCGAGAACGACCTGGTGTATGATGCCGGCGCCCGGTTTCCAGAAACCAAGGCCATATTTGTTCGACACGGACGACAGGAAGTCGTAGACCTCCTTGTTCCGCTCCATGGCGACCTGCAAATCTTTCAGCGCGCCCACTTCCGCCTGGATCAGGTGATCGCAATGCACCGTCGAGGGGACCGCTGTGCGCGGTTTGCCAGCCTGCATGAACTGAAGCAGCGCCATCTGGGCCGTAGCGTCCTGCATGGCGACACGGTCCGGCGCGAACTCGACATAGTCTACCGCACGATCGAAGGTGCGGACCGGGGGGCCTTCAAACAGATGGGCGTAGAGAATTTTTTCCCCCAGCGTCATCGGCCGGCCCAAAAGCTTGCGCGCCGCTGCCACCCGTTCCGGCATTGTCGCGTATATGCGCTCTATCATGTCGAAGTCGAAAGCCATAATCACAGTCCCCTTGTGCTTCTGTTTCTGAACAATACGCCGGAAAACGGTGCGACCACGCCGTGCCATAAAAATTGTACAAAAGTGTGGAATCACCCGCAACCGGATGCCCGAAAAAAACGGCATACACCCTCCCCCTGTATCCCGTGGTAACGCCGCTCAACGGGAATTTCTTCCCGCAACGGGCGCGCGAGGCCGGTGCCTTGCGGGCATTTCGCGCGAAGAAGTGGAACGCGGGCATAGCCGCGCGGCACGGGCGTATCGCAAGCGGCCCAATTACGGCCGGCAGGCCGGTCCGGGCACAGGCGGGGACGTTGACCGCCTTCGTGGCCGCGCGTAGAATACAGGACCGGTCATGAATGTTTCCACAGCGGACAAGCGATCGCCGCCGGTGCATGGAGTTTTTCAGAATGGGCACTAAGAAGGGCCGAATATGGCGCGATATATAAGTTCATGTTGTTTGGCGATCGTTGCCCTGGCCGTGTTGGCGCCGGGTATTCGCGCAGCCGGCAACACAGCGCCCCTGGCAACGGACACGGGGGAACCGGGCGGTGGCGCACCGGTATTCGTGTGTCCGGTGCGCGATGAAATGGGGCTGGGTTCTGCCGCTGTGGTTAAGCGTGCGGTGGAGGAGGCGCAGGAAGCGGAGGCACGGGCGTTCGTGCTGTTGGTGGACACACCGGGTGGCCGGGTGGATGCGGCGCTCGATATCGCCGAGGCGCTCATGGAACTCACCATACCCACCTACGCGTATATCGAAAAGACGGGGGCCATCTCGGCGGGGGCGCTTATCAGCTTCGCGTGCGACACGGTCTACATGGCGCCGGCCACGAGCATCGGCGCCGCCACGCCGTTCATGCCGGGGGTCGAGACCAGTGAGGACATAGACGAGAAGTCCATGTCTTTCGTGCGCTCGCGTTTCCGTGCGTATGCGGAGGAGAACGGCCACGACCCGCTCATCGGCGAGGCGATGGCTGATCGTTCGATAGGCGTGTATGGCTGGACCGACGCCACGGGCGACTACGTGACGGCGCGCGCCGAGTTGGACGACGAGGGCAACGCGGTGCGCCCGGACGATGTGCCGGAAAAGGCCGCGCTCCTGAGCAGTCCCGGCAAACTGCTCACCCTCACGACGGACGAGGCCATCGAGGTGCAGCTCGCGGCCGGCAAGTTCGGCACCCTCGATGCCGCCCTGGCGGAGCACAACCTGTCGGCCGCGCCGCGGCGGACAATCGAGGCGAACTGGTCGGAGCGGCTCTTCGCCTTTCTTACAAATCCGATTATCAACGGGCTGTTGCTCATGCTCGGGCTGGGCGGGCTATACATTGAAATACGCACGCCCGGCTTCGGCCTGCCGGGAATGATTGGCGTGGGGTGTCTGGCGCTCTTCTTCGGGGCCAACGCGGTGCTCGGTCTTGCGGACTGGGTCGATGTGGCGCTCGTGGTGCTGGGTATCGGCTTGCTGTTGGTCGAGGCGTTTGTGCTGCCGGGGTTCGGGATTGCCGGGGTATCGGGTATTATATGCGTGGCGGCGGGGTTGTTTCTTTCGCTCACGCGGGTGCCCATCCCGGAGTACTCGTGGGACTATCAACGCCTCGAAGAGGCGATGCTGACCATCGGTGTTATGGTAATTTCGTTCACCGGCTTTGTCATCGGTACGTGGTATGTGTTTCCACGGTCACCCTTTTTCCGATGGCTCGTCCTCACCGACGCCCACGAGGAGGCTGGCGGCTATATCGTGCAGACGCAGCAGGACGAGCAAAGCGCCATCGGCCTGCGTGGCGAGACGACCTCGGTGTTGCGGCCGGCGGGACGCGGACGTTTCGGCGGCACCACGATGGACATTGTGACCCGGGGCGAATACATTGATCCCGGCCGCCCGGTCGAGATCATCGAAGTGGCGGGCAACCGCTATGTGGTGACCGAGATCAAGGAGGAGCAAGCGTGATGGGGAAACGCGACACCCTGGTGAGTATGCTGCGCAACCTGCTGAAAGAGATGGAACTCGTCACCTCGCAGGGGGCGGGCTACTATACCTGCGTACCGTTCGCGCGGCGCTATAACAAACTGCTCGGGCAGGCGCGCACGCTGTTTCACGAAGAAGACGATATTGTGAACACGTTCGATGAAATGCCTGACAGCGACCCGAAGGATCCGGGAGCAAAGGGCAAGTTTCTGCAGGAAATCCGGGTCGAGGCGACCCAGCTCATCTCGCTGCTCGAATCCACGCGGGAAGAGGGGCAAGAAGAGGGAGGCGAGGCATGACGCCGCTGTTGTGGGTGCTTCTCCTCTATTTCGCCGGCCTTGCGATGATCATTATCGAGGGCTTCCTGCCCGGCGGTATCATGGGTATTTTCGGGTGGTTGCTGGTGCTGGGAAGCGCCAGTGTCGGCATATACAATTATCCTGAGCACACGCTGCTTATCATCCTCGGGGAAGGTGCGGGCGCGGTGCTCGGTGCTATCCTTGCCTTTGTCGTGCTCGCGAAGACGCGGGCGGCCCGCTTTCTCTCGCTCGATACCAACCTCAGCGAGGAGGAGGGGTATACAAACCAGAAGTCCGAGCTCGATCTGGTGGGTGCGCATGGTGAGGTCTACACGGCGCTGCGGCCCTCCGGAACGATCCTGATCGGCAACCGCCGCATCGATGCCGTGTCCGACGGCACGTTCATTGACAAGGGCGAGGCGGTGCGAATAACCGAGGTGCACGGCAACCGCGTGGTGGTCGAGCGTACCGGCGTAGATGTGGACACACCACCGCCGGATGCGGGCGCTTGAGGGAAGTTGGTCAAAGCGGCGCCGTGTGCGCTATGGTGACAAGAGAAACCACACAGCCAACAGATAGGAAGGAACGCGAGCCATGACACCAGGAGTCCTTATCGCCACGATTGTTGGAGGGGTAATCCTCCTTGCGGTCATTGTTATTGTGGCCAGCTTTTTCCGGCTTTGGGTGCGCGCCCTGCTGTCGAACGCCTATGTGGGCTTTGGCAGTCTGGTGGGTATGTACCTGCGCCGGGTGAATCCGCAAGTCATCGTCGACAGCCGGATTATGGCGGTGAAAGCGGGCATCGAGATCCCCGTGAATCCCCTCGAGGCGCACTTCCTCGCGGGGGGCAATGTGGTGCGCGTGGTGCAGGCGCTCATCGCGGCGAGCAAGGCGAACATCGACCTGAACTTCCAGCGGGCGACCGCCATCGACCTTGCCGGGCGCGATGTGCTCGAGGCCGTGCAGACCTCCGTGCGGCCCAAAGTGATCGACTGCCCCGATCCGGCCAAGGGCCCGCCGGTCGTGGCGGCCGTGGCGATGGATGGCATCCAGCTCAAGGCGAAAGCGCGTGTGACGGTGCGCACCAACATCCAGCGGCTGGTGGGTGGCGCGACGGAAGAGACGATCGTGGCGCGTGTGGGCGAGGGCATCGTGACGACCATCGGCTCGGCGGAGACGCACAAGAAGGTGCTCGAGAACCCGGACAGCATATCGAAGGTGGTGCTCGAGCGCGGGCTCGATGCAGGTACGGCCTTCGAGATTCTCTCCATCGACATCGCGGATGTGGACGTGGGCGAGAACATCGGTGCGCAACTGCAGATCAAGCAGGCCGAGGCCGACAAACAGATCGCCCAGGCGCGCGCCGAGGAACGCGCCGCCATGGCGCGCGCGCGTGAAGCGGAGATGAAGGCCCAGGTCATCGAGATGCGCGCGCGCGTGACCGAGGCTGAGGCCGAAGTGCCCAAGGCCCTCGCCGACGCCCTGCGCAGCGGTAACCTCGGGGCCATGGACTACTTCAACATGAAGAATGTCATCGCCGACACGGACATGCGTGATTCCATCTCGAAGATGCAGGAAGAGCAGCAGCCGCGCCGGCCCGATGATGAGCAGTAGGCGCAAACCATGGGCGAATTCATAGGAGCGCTTATATTCATCGCGGTGCTTGCCGTGAGTGCGATCATGAAGGCGCGCGAGCAGCGGCAGGAGGAACAGAACCGCCAGGAACGGGCCAGGCGCGCCGCCCGGGAGGGTTCGGATATTCCCGAGGCCACGCGCCGCATGCTCTATGGCGAGGGGGAGGATGTTCCCACGGCAAAGCCCCGCCAGCCGCAGCCGCAGCCGCAGGGCCAGGGCCGGCACGAACAGCCGCCCATGCCGCAGCACCGGCGTCAGGAAGCGCCGCAGACGGTACGGAAAACGCACGAACAGGAACCGGCGCGTCCGCAGCGAGAACGGGCGCGTCCCATCGAACACCGGCGCCAAATTCCGCAGGGGAGCCGGCGCTCGCTGCACGAGCAGTGGCACGACAAACAGCGCCGCGTCGAGCAGGAAGTAAAGCGCGAACAGCAGGAAGCCCCGCAACGGTCCAGCCGGCGTTCGTTGCAAGACCTGTGGCACGAGGCACAACAGCGCATCGAGCAGGAGATGCAGCGTCCGCATCAACAGGCCGCGGGGCCGCAGCGGCAACCCCAGCGCCAACAGCCCGCACCGAAACAGCAGCCGGCGCGCGCCCGGCAACAGGCGGCCCGAATGCCCAAAGGCCGCCCCAAAGCGCCGCAACCGGTCCACGGGCTGTTCGGCGATATGGACGACGTACGCCGGGGCATTATCTTCTCCGAGATTCTGGGCCGTCCGAAGGCGATGCGGCGGTAGCCGCGCAATCCGAAGTTCCCCCGGGGTCCACCCCGATGGATGGCACGGTCTGAGCGTTGAATCAGGCCGTGTCTTGCCCCACAGGGTGCATTACGCACGCCGTCATGAGGGTATACAAAGGGGTGATTGTGCCGATGGGGTGTATGCGTCATTGGCGCCGCAGCCCTGGTTTGCGGTATCGTGCGGGGTTCCAAGGGTTGGAGCGACGTGAGCCGGGTTGCAGCAGGAGGGAGTTCACAACCATGACACACCGTTTCCTGGCATTCGATCTGGGCGCGGAGAGTGGGCGCGCCGTGTTGGGCATTCTTGAACACGAGCGCATCCGCCTCGAGGTGGTCCACCGCTTCCGCACCGAGGGGCTCACGATTCTCGGCACGCGCCAGTGGGATGTGGCGCGTATCTATGAAGAGATGGTAAACGCCATTGCCCAATGCGTGCGGGAACACGGCCCGGAACTGGACGGCATGGGCGTGGATACCTGGGGGGTGGACTTCGGGCTCCTCGCACGGGACGGCTCGCTCCTGGGCAATCCGGTACATTACCGCGACAAACGAACCGAGGGCATGTTCGACGCGGCCTTTGAACGCGTGGCGAAGGCGGAGTTGTACAAGGCAACGGGTATCCAGTTTCTGCCGTTCAACACGGTGTACCAGCTTTTGAGCATGGTGCAGAACAACGCACCCCAGCTTGAAGTGGCCGATGCGTTGCTTCTCATGGGGGATCTGTTCGGCTATCTGCTCTCGGGCAGGCGGGCCTGTGAATACACAAATGCTTCCACCACGCAGCTCCTGGACCCGCACACCCGCAGTTGGAACGATGACCTGATCGCCCAGCTCGGCCTGCCGCGGCACATTCTGCTCGAACCGGCCTTGCCGGGGACCGTGTTGGGGCCGCTGCTGCCGGATATCGCAGCCGCGACGGGCCTGAAGACGGGTGTGCCCGTGATCGCCCCCGCCACGCATGACACGGGCGCGGCCGTGGCCGCGGTGCCCGTGGTCGCGGGCGAAAGCGGCCACTGGGCGTATCTGTCGAGCGGCACGTGGTCGCTGCTGGGCGCGGAACTCGATAGGCCGCACATCTCGGAGGAAAGCCTGGCGCTCGATTTCACGAACGAGGGCGGGGTCGGCGGCAAAATCCGCTTTTTGAAAAACATTTTCGGGTTGTGGCTGGTGCAGGAATGCCGGCGTATGTGGGAGAAGGAAGACGGCCAGCCGCTGGACTATGCCGGTCTCACCGCGCAGGCCGAGGCGAGCGCGCCGTTTGTCTCCATTATCGACCTGGACGACCCCAGGCTGCTCGCGCCGGACGACATGCCGGCGCTCATCCGCGCGTTGTGCCGTGAGACGAGCCAGCCCGTGCCGGAATCCCGCGGTGCGATAGTGCGGTGCGCACTCGAAAGTCTCGCCCTCAAATACCGCGAGACCGTGCGCGCCCTCGACAGCACGCTTGGCCGGAAGACGGAGCGGCTCCATATCATCGGCGGCGGCACGCAGAACAAGCTGCTTTCTCAGATGACCGCCGATGCCTGCGGCATTCCCGTCATCGCCGGGCCGGTCGAAGCGACCGCGCTGGGCAACATCGGCGTGCAGGCCATGGCCGCGGGGGCTTTGGGCTCGCTGGCGCATTTGCGCAAGGTTATCGCGAACAGTGTCGAGCTCGAACACTACACCCCGCAGGACACCGCCGCGTGGGACCGGCTGGCACAGGACCCGGCGTAAACGGGGTGGCTGCACCGGCAAACGCTACGGCGCGGCTGGAACTGGCCGATCTCGGGATCGACGCCGGGGGCCGGCCGCTCCTGCGCCACGTGTCGCTTGCGCTGCGTGCCGGGGCACGGGTTGGGCTGCTGGGGCCCTCGGGCTGCGGCAAGACGACGCTCCTGCGTGCGGTGGCAGGGCTCATCGACCCTGCGTGCGGCCATGTGCGGCTGCGCGGCGCCGAACCGGCGGACTACGGATGGCCGGCCTTTCGCAGGCGCGTGGTGCTGATCGATCAGCAACCCGTGCTGATCGATGCCACGGTGCAGGCAAACTTGGCACGCCCCTTCAGCTACCGCACGGCGTCCGCCGCGTTTCCCGAAAGGCGTGCCCGTGCGCTGTTGACGCGGCTCCACCTCGAGGAGGCGGTGTGGCGCCAGCGTGCCCGCAGGCTGTCCATCGGCCAGCAGCAGCGGGTGAGCCTTGTGCGCGGTCTGTTGCTTGACCCGGACGCACTGTTGCTCGATGAACCCACGAGCGCGCTCGATCCCGCCTCCGCTCAGGAAGTGGAGACCGCAGTGAACGCCGCGGCGGACAACGGGGCGGCGGTGCTCGTGGTCTCCCATGATCACGCGCAATTGCACCGCTGGTGCGACCGGGTCGTGGATATCGGCGCGATGACCGTTGCGCAGGAAAAGGGCTGATGGGGCCGGTGGAACTGAGCTACTTCGACGTGGCCTTCTCCGCGGTGCTGGTGCTGGCGGCGGGTGCGGTGAGCCTGGGCCTGCGGCTCGGACTCGAGGGCCGCCTCGCCCTGGCGAGCGTGCGCACGGTGGTGCAGTTGCTGCTCATCGGCTATGTGCTCACCTGGGTGTTCGCCATCGAGCACCCGCTGGTGCTGGCGCCCGTGCTGCTTATCATGATCGGTGCGGCAAGCCGTGCGGCCGTGGCCCGATCGGCCCGTTACTACCCCGGCGCCATGCTGCGTGCTTTTGGCACCTTGTCGCTGTGCGGCCTCGTGACCGTGTTCGTGGCGGCCACGCTGATTGTCGGCGTCGAACCATGGTACAGCCCCCAATACATCATTCCACTACTGGGCATGCTGCTGGGCAATGGCCTCAATGGCATTTCACTGTGCCTCGACACGCTGCTCGAGCACCTCGAGGAGCGCCGCGGACTCGTCGAGATGGAACTCGCCCACGGCGCCACGCGCTGGGAGGCCGCCCGGGATGTCCTGCGGGACAGCGTACGCCGCGGCATGATCCCGATCATCAACTCCATGATGGTCGTGGGATTGGTGTCGTTGCCGGGCATGATGACGGGCCAGATACTCTCCGGCACAAGCCCGCTTCAAGCCGTGAAATACCAGATCATGATCATGTTCATGATCGCCGCGACCACCTCCCTCGGATGCATGGGCACCGCTGTCCTGGTGTTCCAGCGGCTATTCAACGACCGGCACCAGCTGCGCGCAGAACTCATCACGCGCCGGTGACGCGGGCGCAATGCCATTACCCGCGACGCGCATCATGCGTGTGTGCGGCCGGGTGTTGCACGAGAAGCACCAGGCTCCCCTTACGCACTTCCCGCGTTGTGCCGACGCGCAACCGGCGTGTCTCAAATCTCGCGGTTGAGACGCTTGTACTCGCGCACGAGTGCGCGATGTTCTTCCGGCGTCATCGTGTCGGTTTCGCCCTCGCCAGCCTGGTCTTGCAGTAGCTGCTCGTGTTCCGGCTCACCGGCGGCCATCTTGGGGTTTTCGAAGGTGCTGGCACAGCCCAGCGTGACGAGCGCGGCCAGCAAAACCAGCATCGGCATCGCGAACATACGTTTCATGGTATTACCTTCCCGTGTTGTCAGGCAAGCAAAACTTCGTTTCATAGGGGTAAACACGCGCGGCGAGGTACTTATTCGCAGCGGCTCTTCTTCCGGCTGTGTTCTTCGCGGTCCGCAGTAATCTCCTTGTTCCGCCTATCTGTTCCGTGATAGCGAATACCCGCGTGCGACGGGGATAGCCATGCCGTTGGCGCAACTTTGGAGTGCGGTGGCTTGCCACCGCTTTTGCGCGCGTGGGCTGAAGTGCGTGGGTGCGTCCAAGGCGGGCGAGAACCTGTGCGGCGTGTCCTGCTCGGAAAATGGGGGGCAGCCCACGCGCTACCTGAACCCGCACGCAGATGCGCCAATAACACGCCTCAACTGACGACCCGCTCGGTTGGTTCTGTCCCCATTTTCCTTGGGGCTTGCGTGGCATTTCGGCTCGCGGGTACGCTCGCCCTCCCGTTGGTGCGCCATGGTTCATATTCGG
>CAZMVU010000084.1:0-18912 GCA_964569295.1 uncultured Nitrospirales bacterium | reverse complement strand
CGTGCATTCGAGCCCACGCGCGCAATAGCGGTGGCAAGCCACCGCAGTCCAAAGTTGCGCCAACAGCATGGCTATCCCCGTCGTACGCTGGTATTCGCTGTCAAGGGACAGATTGGCGAGACGTGCGCGCCGCATCACGGCAAACGGCTAAAGCGTTACGGGTTTAATAGTACGCGCCTTCGGTGCTCCGGCAACAAACCCACGCTGGTTTTTGGGGAGGAGATCCGCCGGGGGGGAACCCTCTTTTTCCCGAAGAGAGGATTCCCCCGGATTGTCTTGGGGCGCTACGGATGAAGGATAGCCGTTTCCAGCCGGCGCCTTACTGAAGACTGTGGGTGGTCGCCAGGTTCTTGTCAGGCCGCACCCAGACGTTGGCCCATGTGATGGTCATTGTATCGCCTGCGTTCTCGCGGGTAACGCTTGCTTTCTTGAACGGCGGCACATCGGCGGAGTGGCCGTCTTGGAACACGCCGGTCAGCGGCACGGAACCGCGGTTGTGGATGTCGATGGTGTCGCCGGGGGACACGTCGATGTTGGCCTCGATAAACGCGCGGAGCAAATCCTGTTTGCCCCAGAGCATGCCGTCGAACCAGGCGATGGTACGCCCGTCGTGCAAGGCTTCCAGTACGCCTTCCGCGGAGCGCTCGTCAACCAGCACGAGCGTTATGGGGAGATTGTCCGCGTCGCGCGGGTCATGGGCGTCGGAATTGGCGAACACGGCGAGGTCATGCTCGATGGCCCAGTCGAGCGCAAACGGATAGAACCAGGTCCCATGGCTCTCCACGGTATTCCAGCCCTCGCCGACCACACCGTTCTTCACTTCGATGCCCTTGAGCAGGTCTTCTTCGACCGCCCACTGGACCGGCTCCTCGAACCCTTTGTGGGGGTGAGCATAAAGCACAAAGGCGCCGGCTTCTTCCACCAACCGCCGCCACTGCGTCTGGTAGAAGACCCTGTCCTCATCCTCGGTACGGGCCCACTTATGCGGATTGACCGGCTCATACGCGGCATCAAACCCCAGCGCCACCAGGTGTTCACGATCCGCCAGGCCGGTCTCCATGCCGCGAACGAGCACCAGGCCGAGCTCATTCGCACGGGGCAGCGCTTCTGCATAGGCCTTGAAATTGCCGTGGTCGGTGATCGCGATAGCGTCGTAGCCTTGCTCGGCAGCCTCCTCGACGCGCGCCACGGGCGCAATGTCCCCGTCAGAATGCGGCGTGTGCATGTGGAAGTCGCATTTCAACACTTGGTGGCCGTTGACAAGTGGAAATGCCGGCACCCGGTCCGAGGACTGTGCCCCGGCCTCAACGACCACGAGACCGGCGAGGACAACGGCCAATAATCCAATGATTACGCGATACTTCATGTTGCTCACTCCTTGCGTTTATTCCATGGCCCGTACTTCAGAAACTGCGCGATTTACCGACGCAAAGTGTATCACAGCAGCGCGGTCCGCCTCATTGCTGGCCGAAGCACTTATGGACACCGTGTAAATCATGGGATGCCCTTCGGGCTGTCAGAATGCGCAAGCGGACACGCTTCCCTCCCCCGCCGGGTTTGCCTGCGCGTATGGGCCTCCGCAAAAACGCTACGGCGGCACAGGCGCGCGGCCGTCCCGGTATCCCGCCTGCCTGAGCCCGTCCCCGACGCGTTCAATATGCACGGCGATGAGGGCGTGCGCGTCGTGTTCACGCCGTACCTGGCCGGTAACGATGCAGGGACCAAGGCTATGCCTTCCTGTGGCTACCTCCGTCGCCTCATTCCTCCGGACGGCTCTTGTTTTCTTTGCTGAGCTTCTTACGTGCAGCAAGGTCCACGAGCTCGTTCTTCCTGTGTTTGCCTTGTTCTTCCAAGTGGTCCAGGAGGGCATCCACGTCATAGTTGTGCGCCTTTGCGATGGCGTCCTTGATGTTCCAGAGCTCTTCTATTACCGGGTCGCTCATTGTATTCAGACTCCCATGAGTTCTTGTGGCGTGCATATTTCAGGACACTGAAGCCCACTGAGCATGCAAACATGTCGAATCAATGGCTTCATTTCGGCATTGTGTATATGACGGCAATTCCATGTGAGCAGGTAATTCACTTCGTGCGTGGCCGCAATGGCAATGTGAACGGCGTCGCCCAGCGCTTTCTCAGGCAATGCCCCTTCACTTAGCAATGCTCTTGTAAGATAGCGTCCCATTTCCGTTAACGGCAAGACAGGAATGGCTTCCAGAATCACCAGGCGTTTTCTCGCCGCTTCAGGGTCGCCTTGGGATGCTTCTTCGATTGTAGCATCCGATGTGTAAAGGTCGAATCGCACTCTTGGGTTATCCCACCAATCCATAGTGGCTTGCTGCCATGCCGCCACCATGAGATTGTTGGATGGACGGGCGGTCAAATAGGAAATCACCGATGTCTCAATATATACGGACTTTGTTTCCACGAGATGTTACGATTTCTCACTTGGCACAATAAGGGCTATTTTCCTGACTCAGCTTCATCACAGACATTTTATCATAAACATATCTCCCCCTACCCCGCCTGTGTGAGCCCTTCCCCGACCCGCTCGATGTGTGCGGCGATGAGGGCGTGCGCGTCGTGCTCGCGCTGAACTTTGCCGGTCACGATGTACGGGCCCAGGCTGGTGAGCAGGTGGCCGTAGGTCTGGTAGGTCTCGGGGAACACGACGACTTCATAGGTGCCGCCCGGATCTTCGAGGGTCATGAATTTCATGATACCGCGGCCGTCTTTCAACGCCACCCGCCGTTGCGCGATAAGCCAGCCCGCCGTACGCACAACCTGCCCATGGAAGCGGGTGAGGTCGCTGCTGAGCACGAGCTGCCGCTCCTGGAGCAGGGCCTGGTAATACTGCAACGGGTGCGCCCGCGGATTCGCCAGAAGACCGAGGGCGGTCCACTGCTGATCGAGGTAACGCCGCCAGCAATAGTCGGGAAACAGGGGAATGTGCTGCTGCACGCCGTACTCGACCAGTGGCTCCGCCACCTGCGCCGCACGCTTCCCACCTGCCCACGTGCGCAACGCCCACATCTGCATGGGACGCGGCCCAGCATCGGTGAGACCGTCGAGCGCGCCCGCCTGGAAGAGCGCCTCGGCATCGGCGAAGGGAATGCCCGTGCGCTCGAGCAGGTCCGTGAGGCTGCGGAAGGGGCCGTCTTTCGCGCGCGCATCGAGGATAGCGTCGACGCTTTTCTCGTTGAGGTTGCGCACCTCGACGAAACCTACGCGCATCGCGTCGTCTTCCGGCGTGTATTCGTAGCGGCTGCGGTTCACGCACGGCGGGCGCACCTCGACCCCGAGGCGCTTCGCCTCTTCGAGGTAAACGTGGGGCGCGTAGAACCCACCGCGGTTCGTGAGCACCGCGGCGAGGAACTCGGGCGCATAGTGGGCCTTGAGGTAGGTACACTGATACGCGATCTCGCCGTAAGTTGCCGCGTGGGCCTTGCAATACGAGTAGGCCGCGAAGTTGGCGATGCGCTCCCAGATTTCCTGCGCTACCGCCTCGCTCGCACCGGCGGCGACGGCTTTCTCGACGAAGGTCTGCATGTGGCGCGCCATTTCGCCCGGGCCGCGCTTCTTGCTCATGGCGCGTCGGAGCCCGTCCGCCTCGGCCAGCGACATGCCCGCAACGGCGGCGGCGACTTTGAGGATGTCCTCCTGATAGAGCATGACGCCGTAGGTGTCGCCGAGCACCTCCGCCAGCGCCGGGTGGATGTAGTCCGCCGGCTCTTCGCCTCGGCACCGCGCGATGAACCGCTCTTTCATGCCGCTGCCCGAGGGGCCCGGCCGGATGAGCGACAACGCTTTGATCACCATGTCGATATCGGCGGTGCGCAGCTTGGGCAAGAGCCCGCGCATGGCCGGCGACTCGATCTGGAAGCAGCCGATGGTCTGGCCCGCGCACAGGAGTTCGGCGGTGAGCGGGTCGCCGTCTTGCACGGCCTCGATGTCGACGGTCTGGCCGCGGTTGGTCTCGATGCTCGCCAGGGTGTCGCTGATGACCGTGAGCGAGCGGTGGCCGAGCAGGTCCATCTTGATCAGCCCGAGAGCTTCGATGGGCCCCATGTCGTATTGCGTCACCACGAACCCCTTCGCCGCGCGCTGCAACGGCACGAAGTTCGTGAGCCGCTCCGGCGCGATGACAAGGCCGCAGGGGTGCAGCGCCACGTGCCGAGGCTGGCCGTCGATCCGCTCGGCCACATCGAGGATGCCCGCCCACGGTTCTTCATCGAGCGGCAGACCGCGGCACTCGGGGATGTGCGCCGCCAAACGCCGCAGATCGCCCGCGCCATAGTGCGGCACGTGCCGGATCACCGCGCCCACTTCCTTGTCCGTGAGGCCGTGGGCCTTCGCTACCTCGCGCAGGGCCGCCCGCGCGCGAAAGGTGTGGAAGGTGCAGATCATGGCGACCCGGTCGCGGCCGTAGCGCTCATAGACGTATTCGACCACCTCGTCGCGCCGCCGCCAGCAGAAATCGATGTCGATGTCAGGGCAGTCCGTGCGCTCGAGGTTGAGAAACCGCTCGAAATAGAGGCCGTATTCGAACGGGTCCACCCGCGTGATGCCAAGGGCGTAGGCCACCACGCTGTTCGCTGCCGATCCCCGCCCCGACACCGGAATGTCCCGTTCCCGGGCGAAGCGCACAATGTCCTCGACGATGAGGAAGTAGGGCGCGAAGCCCAGTTGCTCGATGATGCCCAACTCATAGTGAAGCCGGTCCATGATTGCCGGAGTCAACGTGTGGTAGCGGGTTTCCGCGCCAGCGAAGGTCTTCTTCCAAAGAACGGAGAAGGCCGACTCCCCCCGCGGCAGATGCATCTGCGGGAAGAGCGGCGTGCCCAGTTCGAGTTGCACGCCGCACTGCTCCGCCACCCATTCCGTGTTCATGAGCGCGCCGGGCCAGTCGCCGTAGAGCCGCTCCATTTGCCGTGGGGGAAGGAAATGGTGCTCCGCCGGGGCCACCTCGTCCCGCCGGAGACAGTCGACCGTGGTGTTGTGGCGAATGGCCGCAAGCACCCGGTGCGTGCGGTAATGCGCCGGGTCGAGGAAGTGCGCCGGACGCACCGCCACCGGGCGCAGTCCGCGCGCCTTCGCGTAGTCGTAGAGCCGCGACACGTGGTAGTGGGAGCGTCCGCCGCCGTAGTGGGTCAGCATGACCAGCGGCTGAAACCCACTGCCCACCCATTGCTCGATCAACCGCCGGTTCCCGCTCATGAGGAAGAGGCCCCCCGCATCGAAATCGAAGGGCCACTGGCCGAGGGCGTCCACGCTTACCTTGCCCAGACGCACCGCCGTGATGATGCCGCACAGCCGCCCATAGCCCGCCCGGTCCCGCGCCAGGAGCACCGCATCGCCCAGGCGTACACCGATCAACGGGTGCACCCCTGCCGCCCGCGCCGCCTGGTAGAACGGTACTGCGCCGTGCATGCCATCCGTATCCACCAGCGCCAACGCGCCCATGCCATGCTCCACCGCCCGCGCCACGAGTTGGCGCACGGAGGCCGTACCCTCGAGGAGCGAGTAGTGGCTATGTACTTCCAGATGAACCATGGCACCGCCTCACGGAAAACTGATAACATATTCAGTATACGGCGAAACGATCAAGCGGTCAACGCGGGAAGGAGGAAGAGGAACCACAGAGGCCCCCCGCCGAGATTGGGGCAGGATCGCCAAATTCGCAAGAAGCGGGCTGCTGGCGTGTGGGCGCCAGCGCACGGCCCAGTGCAGAACGGTTGTAATCGCCAGGAAAGAGGGATGGGATGGGGATGTGTGTTTCTGTATATTCGTAGCGCCATTGCCTTCGTTTCGCGCAGACCGCCGCAATTCCGTATAATCATTCGTCAACGAACCCCCAGCACCCGCGCCAGTGAGCGAGGCGGACGAACAAAGTCTTGAGGATGAAACAGCCGTCAGATTCTCCTGCTTTCTTTGCGGTGATGGCGTGTGTCCTGCTGGCGGCGTGTGGCGGCTTGGCCGGCTGCGGCAGCCCGGTAACCGCGGAGGGTGCTATTCTGCGCGTGGGCAACGGCGCCGAGGTGCAGGGACTCGACCCGCATACGGTTAGCGGGGTAACGGAGCACCGCACACTGGGGGCGTTGTTCGAGGGGCTGGTAAGCCTCGATCCCGCCACACTCGAGCCCATTCCGGGCGTTGCACAATCGTGGGAGCTCTCGGCAGATGCCCGCACCTACACCTTTCACCTGCGCGATGACGCCCGCTGGTCGAACGGGGATCCGGTCACTGCGCATGACTTCGCCTATGCCTGGCGGCGCATTCTCTCGCCTGCGCTCGGCGCGGACTACGCCTACCTGCTGCACTGCATCGAAGGGGCGCAGGCATTCAACAACGGCGAGCTTTCGGACTTCGGCGAAGTGGGCGTGAACGTGCTGGATGACCGCACCCTCCAAGTTACGCTCGAAAACCCGACGCCTTACTTCCTGCGCATGCAGATTCACCAGACCTACTTCCCCATACACCAGCCGACAATCGAGACGTTCGGCGCCATGAATGAACGGGGCACCAAGTGGACGCGCGCGGGCAACCTCGTGGGCAACGGCCCCTTCCGCCTCACCGAGTGGACCCCCGACACAATTATCCGGGTCGAGAAAAACGAGCACTACTGGGACGCGGACAACATCCGGCTGGACGGCATCTGGTTTTATCCCATCGATAATCTGTGGACGGAGGAGCGGGCGTTCCGCAGCGGGGAATTGCACATCACGGGCGATGTGCCGCTGCACAAGGTGGGCATCTACCGGGATGAACGGCCGGACGAGATCGTGCTGCACCCGTACCTCGGCACCTACTACTACCGGCTCAATGTGACGGCCGCGCCCTTCGACGATGTGCGCGTGAGACGGGCCTTCGCCATGGCCCTCGATCAACGGGAGATTGCCAACAAGGTGTTGCAAGGCGGCGAAACGCCCGCCCACTTTTATACCCCGCCCGATACCGGCGGCTATACCTGTGAATACAAAATCCCCTACGATCCCGGGACGGCACGCGCCTTGCTGGCCGAAGCGGGGTACCCGAACGGCGCCGGCCTGCCCCCGGTCGAAATCCTGTACAACAACAGCGAGGCCCACAAACTGGTGGCCGAGGCCGTGCAGGCGCTGTGGAAGCAGCAGCTCGGCGCCGACGTGCGCCTCATGAACCAAGACTGGAAGGTGTACCTTTCCACCATGAACAACCTGGAGTACATGGTGGCGCGCTCGGGATGGATCGCCGATGTGCCGGACCCGATCAATTTCCTCGAGTGTTTCCTGTCCGGGTCGGGGAACAACCGGACCGGCTACAGCAACCCGAAGTACGACGCACTCATCAACCGCGCCTATGCCGAGGCCGACCCGCAACGCCGCTTCGAAATTCTGCAGGAAGCGGAGGAAATCCTGCTGAAAGAGGCGCCTATCGTGCCCATCTACTTCTACGCCCGGAAATACCTCAAGAAGCCTTTCGTGCGCGGCCTCGAGCCGAACCCGCTCGGCTACATCCGCTGGAACGCGTTGTGGCTGGAAAACACGGGGACTGTCCTCGCGAGCCCCCGATCTGGCTCTGTCCCCGCTTTTCCGGGCCACGCGGCTTTTGTCCGCCCTGTTTTCAAAGAGGGACCAAAGAAGTCGAAAACAAGGCTTCGATCCCCTTCTCTCAGGTCCCCCTTTGAAGGGGGCAGCGAGGAATCGAGCGGGGGATGTTCTCTTCCGGAGGCCGCGCCATGATCCGCTACATGGCCTGGCGCATACTCACCTTCCTGCCCACGATCGCCGCGATCGTGACGGTCACGTTCTTTCTCATTCGCATGGCGCCGGGCGGACCGTTCGACCAGGAGCGCAATGTGCCGCCGGAGGTGCTCGAACAGCTCGAAGCGCATTACAATATCGACGCCCCCCTGTGGCGGCAGTACGTGGACTACGTGGGCGGATTGTTCCAGGGCAATCTCGGTATTTCGTTTTCGAAGCCGGGCTACACCGTCACCGAACTCATTCTGTTGCGGCTGCCGGTCTCCCTTGAACTCGGCGCCTACGGACTGCTCGTGGCGCTGTGTATCGGTATGGGGGCGGGGCTGCTGGCCGCCCTGAAACCGAACTCGATGCTTGACTATGGCCCCATGACCCTGGCCATGGTGGGCATCTGCCTGCCGAGCTTCGTACTCGGACCGCTGTTGTTGCTGGTGTTCGCCGAACATTTGCAGTGGTTCCCCGTCATGGGTTGGGAGGAACCGCTGGACAAGGTGCTGCCCGCGCTCACATTGGGCGCGGTCTACGCCGCTTATGTCGCCCGGCTCACCCGCGGCGGCATGCTCGAGGTTATGAGCCAGGACTACATCCGCACGGCACGGGCAAAAGGTTTGCCGGAGCACACCGTGGTCCTGCGCCATGGCCTGCGCGGCGGCGTGCAGCCGGTGGTGGCCTTTCTTGGGCCCACGACGGCGAAGCTGCTCACCGGAAGCTTCGTGGTCGAGACCATCTTCTGGATTCCCGGCCTCGGACGGGATTTCGTGAATGCGGCCTTTAACCGCGATTACACGCTTATCATGGGCGCGGTGCTGGTGTATGCCGTGTTTGTGCTGCTGCTGAACCTCGCCGCCGACATCGTGCATGCCTGGCTCGATCCGCGGATTCGGGAGCGATGACGAGAAAGAGTAAAGAGAAAGACGTTGTGGCCGATCTCCTATACGGTTGTGGCCGGTCGTTGACCGGGCCACCAAAAACCTTCGAAGAACGGCTCGGTCAAGACCGGCCATAACATACGGAACAGCCATAACCGCAGGTTGCTGATATGCTGCGCAACAACGAGATAGAAGCCGTCATGGGTGCAGAAATCGACCCGGGCACCTCGCTCTGGGCCGACGCCTGGCACCGGCTGAAGAAAAACCGGCTCGCTCTCCTGGGCGGTGGGCTGCTGGCACTCGTGGTGTTGCTGAGCGTATTCGGACCGTGGATCGTGCCCTATGGCTATGCCGAGCAGGACCGGAATATCGGCGCCGCCGGGCCATCGGTAGCGCACCCCTTTGGCACGGATCTGCTGGGGCGTGATCTGCTCACCCGTGTACTGCACGGCGGCCGGGTATCGCTGCTGGTGGGCATTGTGGCGACGGCCGTGGCACTGATTATCGGCGTATTGTACGGGGCCATCGCGGGCTATGCGGGAGGCCGCGTCGACGGCCTCATGATGCGGATTGTCGATGTGCTCTACGCCCTGCCATTCACCATCACTGTAATCATCCTCATGGTGTACTTCGGGCGCAATTTCCTGCTGCTGTTCCTCGCCATCGGGTTTGTCGAATGGCTGACCATGGCGCGCATCGTGCGCGGGCAGGTCATGTCGCTGCGCAATAAAGAGTTCATCGAGGCAGCGATGGTGATGGGCCTGCCGCGCAGGACAATCCTCGTGCGGCACATCATCCCGAACACCCTCGGGCCCGTCATCGTCTACACCACGCTGACCATCCCGAACGTAATGATTATCGAGTCCTTCCTGAGCTTCCTCGGGCTCGGTGTACAACCGCCCATGAGCTCCTGGGGGCTGCTGATCAAGGAGGGCGTCGAGACCATGCAGCCTTTCTGGTGGATGCTCATCTTCCCGAGCATTGCGTTGGGGGTGACGCTCTTCGCGCTCAACTTCCTGGGCGACGGGCTGCGCGACGCACTCGATCCCCGCAGCGCCGGCGATTGACAAGGTGAATGTATTCAGCCGCGCCTCCTCCTGTGCCGCCTGAAGGCCCGCCACGCACCTGCCCCCGCGCCGCTTCTGGATATGCCGCCGCGTTTTCCGGTATGCTCCGGGCTTGCCATTCAGGCATGGAGTACCCCCAACGTTGCATTGAGGATTTTCGCCTATGTCCGCCAGGGAAGAAGTCATACTGTCCGGCATTCGGCCTACGGGCCGCCTGCATTACGGCAACTATTTCGGTGCCATCCGCAATTTCATCCAGCTTCAGGATGCGGATAAGCGCTGCTACTACTTCATCGCCGACTACCATGCGCTCACCACGATTCAGGGGCGGCGCGACATCTACCGCGAGACGCTCACGATGCTGCGCACGTATGTCGCGTGTGGACTCGATCCGGCGCGGTCGGTTATCTACCGCCAGAGCGACCTGCCGTGTACCGCCGAACTCACGTTGCTGCTCGGCATGATCACGAACATCGGGTTTCTCGAGCGCGGGACAACCTATAAGGACAAAATGACGCATCTCGAGGAGAAGCCGAAGAGCGAGGGCAACCCGCTCTCGTATGGTTTGCTCGGCTATCCGGTGCTCATGGCTGCCGATATTCTCATCGTTAAGGCGGACAAGGTGCCGGTCGGCGATGACCAGCGCCAGCATGTGGAAATGGCGTGCGACATTGCCCAGCGGTTCAACAGCCGGTTCGGGGACACGCTGCATGTGCCCCAGCCGGTGGGGCGCGAGGCCCTGCGCCTGCCGGGACTCGACGGCGCGGCGAAGATGGGTAAGAGCGAAAGCAACACGCTTGACCTGCTTGATGACGAGAAGACGGTGCTGAAAAAGATCAAGGGGGTGGAAACATCGACCGACCCGCTCCCGCTCGACACCGGCAGCACCGACCCGGATGTGGTGGTCCCGAAAATGCCGGCGGGCGTGGGGGTGTTGTACCGGCTGTTGCATTTGCTTGCACCGGCGGATGTGTACCTGGATTTCCTCGAAAAGTACCGCAACAAGGAAAAATTCTACGGCAAGTTAAAACAAGAACTCGCCAAGTACGTATGGGCTTTCAACGAGCCAATCATCGAACGGTTCCATGCGCCGGACAACACCGACGCCATGGTCGAAGCGTTTCTGCGCACCAACGCGAAGAAGGTGACCCCCATTGCGCTCGATACCGTGGAAGCGTGCCGCGAGGCCATGGGCATCGGGCACAGCCTGTACCGGGCGTAATCCTATGGACCGGCGCGCGCAAGGGAGGGCGAACGTATCGCGAGCCGTCCTGTTTGTGCTCCTCCTGTTGGGGGGCTGCAGCGCCGTGAACCATGAACCGGAAGAGGCATCGGGCGTTGCTGTCATGGGCCCGCATCTTACCGAGTTCGTGTATGCTCTGGGCCAGGGCGATCGCATCGTGGCAGTCGGCAACTACAGTGATTACCCGCCCGCGGTGGAAACACTTCCCCGGGTTGGCGGCTACATCGATCCTGACCTCGAGAAACTTACCCTGCTCGACCCGGCCGTGCTTCTGCTCGCCGGCGTCTATCCGAAGGTGACGGACTTTGCGGCGCAACGCGGTATCCGGGTAGCGAATATCAACATGGACAGTTTCGGCGGCATCGACGCCGGCATTGCCCGGCTCGGTGAAGTGTTGGATTGTGTGCCCGAGGCCGAGGCGCTCCGCGCCCGCATGCAACGGGAGATCAAGGCGTTGCGAACAGCGACGGCGAACTTGCCGCCCGTCCCGGTGCTCATTCTCACCGGCCGCGCCATGCACAACCTGGACACCCTGCACACGGTGGGGCGCTCCTCGTTTGTGTCGGAGATGGTTGCCCTCGCCGGTGGCCGCAACCTGTACCACGACGAAGACACCGCCTACTTCGAAGCATCGAAGGAGACGGTCGTCGTGCGTGCGCCCGAGGCCATCATCGAGTTTCACGCGGGCGAGCAGTTGTCCAGCGCGGACGAAGCCGCTTTTTTGCATGACTGGAACGCCCTGCCCGCATTGCCCGCCGTGCAGGAGGGGCGCATTCTGCTGGTAACCGCGTCCCACGCACTACGTCCCGGCCCGCGCATTCTCGAGATCGCGCGCAGGATTGCGGCGTTCCTCCATCCCACGGCGGAGTTGCCGCAATGAGCCGGCTGCTGGCCGCAGCGGAGGTCTCTTTCGCCTATGAACGTGGACACGAGGTCCTGCGAGATGTGGGCGCTGTTATCCATCGTGGCCGACTCACTGGCATCGTCGGGCCGAACGGCAGCGGTAAGAGCACCCTCTTGCGGTTGTTGGGCGGACTGTTGCAACCGCGGACCGGGGCCGTGCTGATTGACGGGCAGCCCTTGGCGCGGCTGGGCCCGCGAACCCGGGCGCGGACGGTCGCTTTTTTGCCGCAGTCGGTCGAGCCCATTTTTTCGCTCACGGCGTTCGAGGTGGTTTGTCTTGGCCGCTATCCGCACGCGGCGGGTGTCCGCGGGCTGAACAGGCACGATCACGAGGCCGTGCGCCGGTGCCTGGACGCCACATCCTGCGCCGAATTCGCCGGGCGTCTGTTCTCGTCGCTCTCGGGCGGCGAACGGCAACGGGTGTTACTGGCAAGTATCCTTGCCCAGGAGCCGGAATTGTTGTTGCTCGACGAGCCGACAGCCGCCCTCGATATTCACCATGAGGCCGGTGTCTTCGCGTTGTTGGCGCGCCTGGCCCGCGAAGGCTATGGCGTCGGGGTGGTGACGCACGACCTCAACCTCGCCGGCGCCTTCTGCGATGACATGGTGCTATTGGGCACCGGCCACAATGTGGCAGCCTCGGGTGCGCCGGCGGATGTGTTGCAAGAGGCCGTGCTCTCGCAGGCCTACGGCGCGGCCATTCGCGTGGCGGCCAATCCGCTCACCGGCGGCCCGCTCGTCGCCGCTGCCATGCCTGAGGTGACGCCATAATGCGCCGTGTACCCATCCCGGTGTTGTACGGCGTGGTCCTGAGCAGCACGCTCATCATCATGGCGTTGAGTTTGATTATCGGCAAACAGTCTATCGATCTGGCCGGGGCATGGTCGCATTGGCGCGCGGGCATGACGCTGGCTGAAAGTCCGGCGCTGCACATTCTGCTCTCGCAGCGGCTTCCGCGCACGCTGGCGGCATGTCTTGCGGGCGGTGGTCTGGCGCTCGTGGGCTGTACGTTTCAGGCGGTCCTGCGCAATCCCCTGGCGACGCCCTACACGCTGGGCATCGCGAGTGCCGGCGCCCTCGGCGCCTATGTCGCCCTCGTGCTGGTGGATGCGGGCGTGCTTGTGCGCACGATCCTGGGAATCCCCATGGTGCAGGGGCTGGCGTTCGCCTTCGCCCTCGCCGATGTGTTGCTCATCTACCTCATGGCCAGCCGGCGCGCACGGCCATCGCCGGCGGTGCTGTTGCTCACCGGGGTGACGCTGGGCATTATCGCCAATGCCGGGATCATGCTGGCGCGGTTCTTCGCCCGGCCCGAGCGCCTGATCGATATGGACCGCTGGCTCATGGGCGGCGTCGATGTACTCGGCTTCCAACCGGCGGCGGTCGTGGCGCTCGTCGTATTGCCGGGAGCGGCGGTGCTCCTGGCGCAGGCGGGCAAGCTCGATCAGTTCGGGTTCAGCACAGAACTCGCCGCGAGCCGCGGCGTACACGTGGGCCGTTTGCAACTCGTCGTGTTTGTCGTGGGGTCGTTGATCACCGCGGTCATCGTATCGAAAGTGGGCCCCATCGGTTTTGTCGGGCTTATAGTGCCCCACTCCGTGCGGGCGTTTACCGGCAGCCGGCACCGCGTGCTCCTGCCCATAACCTTTATCACAGGCGCCGGCTTCCTCTGCCTGTGCGATGTCGTAAGCCGCAAAATGCCCATCGCCGGCGAAGTGCCTATCGGCATCATCACCACCCTTATCGGCGGCCCGTTCTTCCTGTATCTTCTGCTGCGCCGGCGCTTCGCCGACTGGGAAGCCTAGGGCGATAGCGGGGCGCCCGGAAACCGCTGGGGCGACATCCGTTTCGCACAAGATCTTGGTGCGGCTTGAAACCGCCGTTGCAACGCCTCATACTCAGAAAGCATGCAGAATGCACAACCCAACGAAAGGGGTCCAGCCGGAATGTCCAGCAGTAACCTCACACGCCTCGCCGTCCAGAGCTATTGTTTCCGCGAGTTCGAATTCGAGAGTGCGCTGCGCTGCGCCATGGAGTTGGGCATTAACGTAGTGGAGTTGTGTCGTGTACACATGCTGCCGGACCTCATGGACCCCGAGTTTCGCATGCGCCGGGACACCCTGCGCTGTGCGGATATCCGTGTGCCGTCGTTCGGGGTCGAGGTATTCGAGCAGGATCAGGGCGCGAACCGGCGGCGTTTCGAGTTTGCCCAGGCGCTGGGCGTGAACTGCATCGCGGCGGACGTCGCCCCTGTGGCGCTTGACGACATCGAGCAGCTTACCCGGGAATTCAGTGTGCGTGTGGCCCTGCATAACCATGGTCCCGGCGCGCGGTACGACAAGGTGAACGATGTGGTCCAGGCGCTCGATGGACGCTGCCCCCTGATCGGCGCATGCCTGGATACGGGCCATGCCATTCGTTCCGGCGAAGATCCGGCCGAAGCCGTGCGCGCGCTGGGGCCGCTTCTGTTCGAAATCCACCTGAAAGACTGGGTGCGGGGCGGCGAGGAACAAATGCTCGGCGAAGGCGATCTCGATTTGCGTGAATTGGTGGCGGCACTGGACGAGGTAGGCTTCAACGGCTGGACGGTTTTCGAGTTCGAGCTGAACCCGAACAATCCCGTGCCGGGTTTGAAGCAGTGTGTTGATGCCTGGAAGCAGGCCGCGGGCGCATGAGGCGGCCGGCCGCGGCGTTACACCAGGCCGGGATCCGCGGCCGCGGCGCCACGGACGCCGCAGCAGGATAACCGGCCTCGGCGCATGACCGCCTGCCCTGTTTTGCGGCGTGGGCTGAAACCCGCCCGGAAAACCTACAGCCCGATCTGCTCGGTGCTGTGGTCCACATGCCGGGGGACGCGCTCGTGGATGATGAAGTCGTTTGGGGTCAGTGTCGGGTAGTCGTTGTTGAAGCAGGCAAGACAAAAGTGCGAGGGGTCAAGGCCGGTGGCGCGGACCAGCCCGTCAATGGACAGGTAGGCCAGCGAGTCCACGCCCAGAAAGTCGCGGATTTCATCTACGGTCATGTTGTAGGCGATGAGTTTGCTGCGGTTGGGCGTGTCGATGCCGTAGTGGCACGAGTTGATGATCTCGGGCGACGCCACGCGGAAATGGATTTCCTTTACCCCGCAACGCCGCAACATCTTGATGATCTTGCGCGCCGTCGTCCCCCGCACGATGCTGTCATCCACCAGCACAATACGCTTACCTTCGACGGCGTGCTGCGAGGGGTTCAGCTTGATTTTCACGCCGAAGTCGCGGATGCCCTGGTCCGGCTCGATAAACGTACGGCCCACGTAGTGGTTGCGGATGAACCCCATATCGAAGGGCAGGCCGGATTCGTGCGAATAGCCCAGCGCCGCCGGGTTCGACGAGTCGGGCACCGCCATGACCAGATCCGCCTCGACGGGCGCCGTCTTCGCAAGTTCGCGCCCGAGGTTTTTGCGCACTTCGTCGACGGGCTTGCCGAAGATGTAGCTGTCGGGGCGCGCGACATAGACAAATTCGAAGATGCATTGCTTCGGGGTACCGTTGCCCAGCGGTTTCTGGGAGCGCAATCCTTCGCCGGACAGCGTGATCACCTCGCCCGGCTCGATCTCGCGAATCCAGGCCGCGTCGATAATGTCCAGCGCGCAGGTCTCGCTCGCGAGGATGTAGGTGTCACCGAGGCGGCCGAGCCAGAGCGGCCGGAAGCCGTAAGGATCGCGCGCGGCCACCACTTCCTCTCCGTTCATCACGAGAACCGAGTAGGCGCCCATCACCTTGCGCAGCGCATCGATCACACACTCGGTAAAGGTCTCCTCCTGCGAGCGTGAAATCAGGTGAAGGATAACCTCGCTGTCCGTGGTGGACTGGAAGATCGCGCCGATCTCCTCGAGTCCTTCCCGCAGGAACCCGGCGTTGACCAGGTTGCCGTTGTGGGCCACGGCCATCGAGCCGCGGGCAAAGTCGACCGTGAGCGGCTGCACGTTTTTCAGGTTGTTCGACCCGAAGGTCGAGTAGCGCACATGCCCGATGCCGTGGGTGCCGCGCACGCGCGCCAGCTTATGCGGCTTGAACACGTCGGACACGAGCCCCACGCCGCGGTGCACCGTGAGCACGCCCTTGTCCGAGCAGCAGATGCCCGCCCCTTCCTGGCCGCGATGCTGGAGCGCATAGAGACCGAGGTAGGTGAGGTTGGCCGCCTCGGGATGTCCATAGACGCCGAAGACGCCGCATTCATCGTGCAGGTGGTCGTCTGCTTCGTTGGGCACAACGCGGTGTTGGTAGGGTTGGGGTAGCTTCTCGATATGGTCGTCATAGCGCCCGAAGGCCATGAATTACAAGTCCTTCCTGCCCGTCAGCAGTGTGTAGGCTTCGCAGTATTTGTCCCGCGTTTTTGTCACAATGTCCTCGGGGAGCGCTGGCTGGGGCGAGTTCTTGTCCCAACCAGTGGTTTCAAGATAATCGCGCACGAACTGCTTGTCAAAGCTGGGCTGGCTCTTGCCCGGCGCATACTGGTCTGCGGGCCAGAAGCGCGAGGAATCGGGTGTGAGAATCTCATCGGCCAGAGTAAGCCGGCCCGCGTGCAGCCCGAATTCGAACTTCGTGTCACACAGAATGATACCACGTTTCGCGGCAATGTCGCGGCCGCGCTTGTAGATTTCCAGCGCGGTTTGCGAGGCCTTTTCGTTCCAGTCTTCGCCGATGATCCGGCCGGCTTCCTCAGGGCTGATGTTGATGTCGTGGCCGTCTGTGGCCTTGGTGGCCGGCGTGTAGATGGGCTCGGGAAGCTTGCTGCTTTCCACCAGCCCGGCCGGCAGCGCGATGCCGCACACGGTTCCCTGTTCCTGGTATTCTTTCCAGCCGCTGCCGGCGAGATATCCGCGAATAACGAACTCGACCGGAAACATCTCGCACTTATGCACGAGCATCGAACGGCCGGCGAGCTGGTCCGCGTGGTCGCGGAACTGATCCGGGAAATCCGCCACATCCGCCGAGATAAGGTGGTTGTCCACGATATCGCCCATTTGCTCGAACCACCACAGGCTGATCTGCGTAAGCACCTTGCCCTTGTCAGGAATGCCGACGGGGTTCACCCAGTCGAACGCGGAGATGCGGTCCGTGGCGACTATGAGCAATTGGTCGCCCACGTCGTAAATGTCGCGCACTTTCCCGCGATTCATGGGCTCGATGCCAGGTATGTGCGTTTCGATCAAGGCCTGGATAGTCATGGGGTTTCTCTCCCTTGCGATAGGTTGAACGGGCTAGAAGAACGTGCCGCGCAAATGTTCCTTGTTGATGTCGAGCAACTCATCGAGCATGCGCCGCGCATCCTTGGCGTCGGGCATGAGCGGGTTCGTGATAAGCGCCTGGAACGCCGCCTCCCGGTCGCCGCTGACCGACGCCGCCACCGTGAGCGATTCGTAGGCCTTGATGAGCTGCATGAGTCCGCGGATGGGCGGTTCGGGCGTGTGTTGCGGGATGGCCACGGCCCCGTTCTTACCGATGGTGGCCGGCACCTCGACACTTACGTTCTCGTCGAAAGTGGGCACGGCGCCATCGTTGCGGCAACACACGATCTGTTGGTTGCCGAGATCGTTCTCGATGGCCTCGATCAGGTTGAAAGCGGCCGTCGAGTAATGCGCGCCGCCGCGTTCGCCGAGCTCTTTGGGCTTCTCCACAAGGTCCGGGTTCTTGTACTGCTCGAATAGCGTGTTCTCGATGGCGACCACTTCCTCGCCGCGGGTCTTTTCCTTCTTCCGCAGGGTCTCGAGCACGGAGTCCGTGGCGTAGAAATACTGCAAATAGTAATTGCAGAACATACCGAGGCCGCGGATGGCGGCGATCATGCTCTCCCGCGTGGGCGCTTCCTCCCACTCATCGCGCGCGTGCTCACAGAATTTTTCGAGCACCTGCGCCGTGATGTCCTGCCCGTTGCGCTTGAACCGGCGCACCCACGACAAGTGATTCAGCCCTACGTAGTCCAGCTCATACTCGTGCCATTCGCCCCCCAGATGCTTCACGCAGTCCATGATCATGCCGATGGGCACATTGCACAGGCCCACGGTCTTGATCGTGCTGTGCTTGAGAACCGCCTCGGTGTTGATGCCGGCGGGGTTCGTGAAGTTGACGAGGAAGCCAGCGGGCGCGAGCTCTTCCATCGTGTGGGCCACGTCCAGAATACGCGGGATCGTGCGCAGGGCGCATGCGAAACCGCCCACGCCCGTGGTCTCCTGGCCCACGATGCCGTATTTCCGCCCGAGTTTTTCGTCGTTGATGCGCGCCTGCATCTGCCCGACGCGAATCTGCGTCACGACATACTTGGCGCCGTCTATCGCTGCGCGCAGGTCGTGGGTGGCCTCGATGGTGACGCCGGCGCCGCTGCGCGTGGCCATGCGCCGGGCGAAATCGGCATTGATCTCGAGGCGGCTGGTGTCCTGGTCCATCAGCCACACCTCGGTCACGGGAATGCGGGTGCGCCGCGACAGAAGACCATCGAGCAATTCGGGCGTGTACGAACTGCCCCCGCCGATCACAGCCAACTTCATACAGAGTGCTCCTTCCTTGACATAATGCCCGCAAGAAACGAAAAACAGGGAAAGGCTTAATTCGTTTAATGCGAAGAACTTACGGGCACGCCCCCATCGCCGCCAAGCTACGTGCGGGTATGATACTGCGGCCCCCGCGCCCAAGTCAACGAGCAGGCTGGCGGTAGCCCGGTCCCCTCCCACGATAGAGTACTGTGCGGCTTGCTTTCTTATTCACGCATCTACACGAAGCACACCACGCGAAGACAATCCCGCTGGTCTCCATGCGTACTGCTACCGGTCAAGGTCACAGCATCCTGCAGAGTCTTTCACGATGGCTTCCCACACCATGAGGCAGTCCTGTTCCGTGGTTCCCAGGGACCATGGGCTAGCGGCGCGGCCAGACTGGCCGTTTTCGCTTACCCGTTCTTGTCATTGAAAAACCCGAGATTCTGTAATTCTTTAGCCGTATGGGCAAGGGAACGCACGTGTTTCGCCAATCTGCCCTGTGATAGCGAATACCAGTCGTGCGACGGGGATAGCCATGGTGTTGGCGCCACTTTGGACTGCGGTGGCTTGCCACCGCTAT
>CAZMVU010000083.1:0-19373 GCA_964569295.1 uncultured Nitrospirales bacterium | reverse complement strand
AGAAGTGCCCATGCCCGACAGCGCACCGCACATCGTCGTGATCGGCAGTGCGAACATCGACCTGGTGACGCGGGTGCCCCGTGCGCCGAAGCCCGGCGAAACGATGGTTGGCCACGATTTCCGCACGGTCTGTGGCGGAAAGGGCGCCAACCAGGCCATCGCCGCGGCCCGCCTGGGCGCGCAGGTGACCTTCGTGGGTTGTGTCGGCGGCGATGCCTTCGGCCAGATGCAGCGGGACAGCCTCGAGCAGGCCGGCGTGGACACCACGTACCTGCGCACCAGCGACTCCGAACCCACGGGCACCGCGGTAATTCTGGTCACAGACACCGGCGAAAACTCGATTATCATTACGCCGGGCGCCAACTTCGCGACCCAACCCGGCGACATCGCCGCCCTCGAAAGCCTCATCGCCCGGGCTGACACGGTACTCGTGCAACTCGAAATCCCCCCCGAAACGGTCGAAGCGGCGCTGCACCTCGCCCGAACACACGGCGTGCGCACCATACTCGACCCTGGCGTGGCGAAGGCGCTTCCCGAGTCCCTGATACGCAAGGCGGACATTATCTCACCGAATGAAACCGAGGCGGAGGCGATCACCGGCGTGCATGTGGATTCGATCGACGCCGCCCTCCATGCCGCACAGAGACTGACGGACATGGGTGCTAAGACGGCCGTGCTCAAGCTCGGCCGCCAGGGCGCGTTCTATGCCGGACCCGATGGCGAACTCTACGCACCGGCCTTCGACGTGCAGCCCGTCGACACCACCGCCGCGGGTGACGCCTTTACCGCGGCCCTCGCCGTGGTGTGGGAGACCATGCCCGCCGCTGAGGCGCTGCGATTCGCCAATGCCGCCGGCGGCGCGGCCATCACCATCCACGGGGCGCAACCCTCGATGCCCGGCCGCAACGCCATCGAGGCGGTTACCGCCATGCAGAAACGGAGCAACGGCCCATGAGCAGTCACACGCCGCAACGCAAATCACCCACGCCCGCCGCCCGCCCATTGCGTTTGTCCGCGTCGGTGGCGGCGGCAGACCCGCTGCACCTCGATGCGCAACTCGCGCCCCTCGCCGAAGCCGGTGCAGACAGCTTCTACTTTCCTGTAAGCGATGGCCGATTCGCCCCGGCTTTGCAGGGCGATCTTGCGTGCATGCGCGCCGTCGCCAGCGCATACGAAACGCCGTGCGAAGCACACCTCATGCTCGCACGGCCGGAGGCACATTCGGCCGCCTATATCCAGGCCGGTTGCCACCGGATTACCGTACACATCGAATCGGGACCACACGCGCACGCGCTCGTGAGCAACATCCGGGAAGCGGGCGCCTCGCCAGGTATCGCCATCAACCCGGCTACTCCCTTAATCAGCCTCGACTACCTGCTGCCCCTCGTGGACCGCCTGCTCGTACTCGGCACGGAACCGGGGCATACAGCCGGCGCCTTTTTGCCGCTTACACTGGACCGCGTGCGCATTCTCGCGCAATACCTGCGGCACCTGCGCAGCGACGCCGAGATACATGTGCTCGGCGGCTTCGACCTTGACGACGCGGCCCGGCTCATTCGTGCCGGCGCACATGGCCTCATCCTCGCCGAAAAACACCTCTTCGACACGCCCCGCCCAGCCGCGGCCCTCGCTGCCCTGCGCCACGATCTCCCTCTGCGCGCCCAACGAATGTAGCTCGGCCACCCCGACGCGCCATCACAGCGCGGCCTGTCAGAACCCGGCAACCCGGCACGGCCGGGAGCGAGGCTTCCAGCTTCTCATCCGCCGGCCTTATCATAGAAGCCACAGGGTAATGTGGGCTGCGCCCACAACCCAAGCATGGGAAGGCCTGTTCCGGGGTTCGGGGTTGCTGGTTCCGGGTTGCTGGTTCCGGGGCGACTTGGGATTAGCAAAGACATCCGGGGTGGAACCCGGGTGCTACTCTTTTCCGGAGCGCCGAAGGCGCGGTTCCATACCAGCCTGGGCCAACGGCCCATACGCGTTAACTTAAGGATGCAGCCCTGACCGTATCGCCTTGTATCATCACTTGAGCAAACAAAGGGACTGTCCTCGCGAGTCCGCGAGCAGGGACTGCCTATGGGCCTGCGGCCCAGGCTGGTATGGTACGGGCCGTTGGCCCTAAGAAAAAAAACTGCAAGAGCTTACACAAGGTTCCCGAATAGCTTCTTGTTGTTCTCTATACGAGTTGGCGCGTAAGGCACTAATACCGCGGCCGCAACACCCGTGCACCGTACCCCACCCTGCGCCACAATGCGCGATCTTGCCTGAATTCACCCCCCGTTCCCCCACAAAAAACTCGCAACCTGCTTACACAACATATTGTGCTAATCGATACCTTTCCGCACAACATGCAGTATAACATGCTGCAACACAAGGAGTAGCAGCGACAGCGCCGCTGCTTGCCCCTTGACACGGGGGGTAGAAAGTGGTACGTTAAGCCCATAAAGTGGGTGAACGTGGGTGAAAAGGGAATGCCCCGTGTACTACGGCGAATCGACCACACGGCTTGATGAAAAGGGACGTATCACGCTTCCGGCGAAGATGCGCCAGACGATGGACGTCCACAAGCATTCCGATTGGTATATGACACGCGGCTACGACCACTGTATTTTCCTTTACCCGCACCCGGAGTGGATAAAGATTGCCGATCAACTCGGGCAATTCTCTCCCATGGATCCCCGGGCCCTGGATTTCCGCAGACTTCTATTTGGGAGTGTAGCAGAGGTTTCGCCGGATCGCCAGGGCCGTATTCCGATGCCGCCGTATTTGCGCGACCATGCGGGGCTGGATTTGAAGGAAGAAGCCGTGGTGGTGGGCGTGGGTGAGCATATCGAAATCTGGAGCGCCCGGAGGTGGCGCGACTTCCGCGAAAGCAAGGATGAGGAATACAAAGCCATGGCTGAGCGGATGTGCGTGGACATGGTTTCGGGCAACAACGCCGAGCGCGAGCAAGGCGCCCAGGCAGAGGAAGGTGTGCGGACATGAAGATGGATACCTATGAGTCGGGTCCGGTGACCGTGCTGCGGCTGGATGGCGACATGAACGAGGAGGGCACAAACCAGTTGCGCCTGATCCTGGCTCAGTATCAGGAAAAGCGGCGCACCCATGTCGTGCTGAACATGGAGGCGGTGACGTACGTGAGCTACCTGGCGGTGGCCGCGCTGCTCGAGCGGTTGCAGGTCTTTCGCCGGCAGGGCGGCGACATTAAGCTGGCATCGGCGAATGTGTACACGCAACGGCTCCTGCGCATGAGTTCAGCACTGCACTTTTTTCACTTGTGCGACAACGAGTCCGGGGCTATCGAGGCCTTCCGGGAGGCGGCGTAAGGTCCCGGACCGCGCCGGCCATGGCATGGGCCCGCTAGACCCCGCACCTCATACGCCGGTACTTGGCGGCGCGGTGCTGGCATGGCTTGCCGTGCGCGGGGATGGCGTCTATGTGGACTGCACGGCAGGCGCGGGCGGGCATGCCGCTTTCATTGCGCAACGGCTGACTACAGGCCGGCTCATCGCGCTGGACCGCGACGCTTCGGCGGTGGCCATGGCCCGGGCACGGTTGGCAGACTGTCCGCGCGCCACGGTGCGGCACGCGAATTACGCCACCTTGCGCGACACGCTGGCGCAGGAGGATGTCGCGCGGGTGGATGGCCTGCTCGTGGATGCGGGCGTATCGAGTATGCAACTCGACGACCCCGAACGTGGCTTCAGTTTTCAGGAAGATGGCCCCCTCGATATGCGCATGGACCGGTCGGCCGGGCCCACGGCGGCGGCGTATCTGGCGCAAGTTTCCGAGGCGGATCTCGCGCAAACGCTCAAGCGTTACGGTGATGTGCGCCCGGCCCGGCGCATTGCGGCGGCGGTGGTGCAGCGGCGGCGTGCGGGACAGCTTACACGCACAGGCGACTTGGCGGCAGCGGTTCGCGAGGCGCTGCCCTTCGTGAAGGGAGAGCCCGAAGAAATTAGAACGGTTTTCCAGGCGGTGCGTATGGCGGTAAATGAAGAGTTGCGGTGGCTGGAAAACGTGCTCGATCAGGCAGTCGACCTGCTCGTTGCTGGGGGCCGCCTGGTCGTCATCGCGTTTCATTCCGGCGAGGATCGGGTGGTCAAGCAGGCGCTGCGCGCGGCGTCGCGGCCAGAGCGGCTGCTGCATGCCGATGGACGCGTGCGTGCATGCCGGCCGCCGCGATTGCGGTTGCTCACGCCGCGCCCGGTAACCCCCGATCCCGAAGAGCTGCGGGCCAATCCGCGTGCGAAAAGCGCCAAGTTGCGTGCTGCGGAACGGCTTGCGGGGGAGGATGACCATGAGACTGCGTAAACGCCGGAGGCAGAAGAAGTCGTTCTATGGCTGGGTAAAGTGGGCGCCGCTGTTCGTTGCGCCGCTGACCGTGGCAATGTATGAGGTGTACCTGGGTACCCAGATGCGCCAGAACGACTACAACGCCAGCAAGACGAACACGGAGATTCGCCGGCTCGAAAAGAGCCTCGAGTTACTCACCCTCGAAAAAGCGCGCCTCGAACGGCTGGACCGCCTGGAAAATCAGGCGCCGGCACTGGCATTGCAGGCCCCGAATCCAAGCCAATTGCGCGTTATCTACTACGACCATGACAGCGGCCGCGCGTTCGAGGCCGAGGATGCGCCCGCCGTGCGGTTCGCGAGAGAAGAAAAGCCCGCAGGCATGGCGCCGGTGCCGCAGGGGAATCCGTTGCGTACGCCAGGCGGCGTCATGCCGGCACTGGACTACGGCGGCCCCGGGCTCATGGCGCCTCCTCCGGCCACACTGGCAACCGTATCGACGGCAGCGCAAACAGATGGCGCCGATATGGAAACACCGGCGGATACACCGGCCGGCGATGGGTTGGATGGCGCAGTGGGACAGCTTCTGGGAAAACTCTGAGGCAGGCGTGAGGGTATAACAATGACGGACCGGGAGCATGTAGAACGCCAACACCGGCAAATGTACGGCAATCGCCCGGACGACGGGCAGGTACTGCGCATCCGTATTCTGATGACGTTTTTTCTCCTGGCCTTCCTCGCGGTGTGCGTGCGGTTGTATTTCGTGCACCTCGCGCCGACGCCGGAGTTGTTGGCGGAGCAGCGGGTTCACGAGGGCATGGTCAATCTGCCGATACCGCGCGGAAAGATTCTGGACGCAAACGGCGTGGTGCTGGCCACGGACGATCGCGCGCCGACGCTGTGGGCGGATCCGGCGCTTGTACCGGATCCGGCGCATGTGGCGCGTGTGTTGAGCGCGCACCTGGGCATTCCGGAGGACACGCTGCGCACACGCCTGCGTAAACACACCCAAGACGGCACAACCCGGCGCTTCGCGTATATCGAGCGCTGGATCACCGATCTCGCACCCGAGGTACTCGAGTCCCTGATCTATGAACTCGGCCCGGGCGTATACCTGCGCTACGAACCCGTGCGCTATTACCCCCAGGGCGAACTGGCCGCGCAGGTGCTCGGCTTCACGAACCGTGTGGGCACGGCTTCGGAGGGGCTCGAATACAAGTGCGACAAGTGGTTGCACGGTGTGGCGGGAGTCCGGCGCGCGCGTAAAGATGCCCAGCGCAACCTGCTGGCCTCGATGACCCTCGAGTACAAACCGCCGCAGGGCGGGCACAATGTGGTACTCACGATCGATGCGGCAGTCCAGGAAACGCTCGAACACGAGATCGATGCCGCCCTCGAGCGTGTGAATGCTCCACGCGGCATGGGCATGATCATGGATCCGCACACAGGCGCTATTCTGGCGCTCGCGGTCCGGCCCAGCTACGACCCGAATCACTATGAACGGGCGGACCCGGGGCGGCGCAAGTGCCGGGCCTTGACCGATGTGTTCGAGCCAGGCTCGGCTTTCAAGCTGGTCGTGGCGAGCGCGGCCCTCGAGCATGGCATCGTGACGCCGGAAACCGAGATTGACTGCGAAGGGGGCTCGTTCAACCCCTACGGCCACCGAATCAAGGATGTCCACAAACTCGACATCGCCACCTTCACCACCTGCTACGCCGAATCCAGCAATATCGCGCATATCAAGATCGGCGCCCTGCTGGGGCCCGAGCGGCTCGAACGCTGGATCCGACGCTTCGGCTTCGGACAACGCACCACGCGGGAACTGGGATCGATCGAAAGCCCGGGGCTCGTGTGGCCGCGATCGCGCTGGTCGCGCTTGACCATGGGCTCCTTGCCCATCGGCCAGGAGGTGGGCGTCACCCTGCCCCAGCTCACGCGGGCCTTTGCTGTCGTGGCCAACGGCGGCCTGCTGGTGCAGCCCCACTTCGTCGAGCGCGTTGAAACCCGCGACGGCGAGGTGATTCACCGCACCGAGCCGGACCCGCCCCAGCGCATTATCTCGCCGGAGACGGCCGCCACGATGCGCCACTTGAACCACCAGGTCGTCTTGCACGGTACAGGCACGCACGCGAATATTCCGGCGTACCGCGCCGGCGGCAAAACGGGTACGGCGCAAATCGCGGAGCCCGGCAAAGGCTATGTTCCCAAGAAGTACACCGCGGTCTTCGCGGGCTTCGCCCCCATAGCCAACCCGCGCGTGGTCGCCGTGATCGTTATCGAAGAGCCGGAGTACGGCACGCATCATGGCGGGCGTGTATGCGGACCGGTCTTTCGGGACGTCGTGCGCAATGCGCTCGTGCGCATGCATGTGCCCGAGGACCCCGTACCTGATGAACAGGATCCCGACACCACGCTGGCCATGGCGCAGGCGAACGCCGACGCCGACACGGTCACCGAGCCGCTACCGAACACTATACAGCAGGGCGATGCGCCGGAGGACGAACCGGTCATCCTCGATCCGCTCGACGATCTGGAACTGATCGAACGCGAACAGGATGGAACAGAGTGGGTGCGTGGCCTGCCGGATTTCACCGGAATGACCATGCGCGAAGCCCGCGCACGGCTGCTCGATCTCGGCATCCCTTGGGATCCCCAGGGCGCCGGCCGCGTGGCCCAGCAGCGTCCAGCACCCGGCACACCGGTCACCCGGGTCGATGTGTGCCGCCTCTTCTTTGCCCATGAAACCGCGGAAGCCAATTATGAACAAAGCACAGTTATGTGATCTGCTCGGCTACAAACCCCCGGCCGGCCCGGACTTCACCTTCGATGCGGTTACGGAAGACTCGCGCAAGGTGCGTCCGGGCACGTTGTTCGTGGCGGTGCATGGCGACCACACCGACGGCCATGCCTACGCCGAACAGGCCGTGAGCCAGGGGGCGCCGGCCGTCGTCGGCGATCGCGCGGCAGTCGACAACGTGGCCGGCGCGCCGTATCTCTATGCGAGTTCGCCGCGGCGTGTGCTCGGACTTTTGGCACACGCGTTGGCCGGGCACCCCTCCCGCACCATGGTGGTCATCGGTGTGACGGGGACAAACGGAAAATCCAGCACGGCCTTTCTTATTCAGGCCATACTCGCCCATGCCGGCCATCCGTGTGCGAACTTCGGCACGCTGGGCTATGACGTGGGAGGGGAAATTCTGCCGGCCTCACTCACCACCCCGTTTCCAGAGCAACTCGCCCACGCCTTTTGCGAGGCCCAAAAACGCCGCATATCGCATGTGGTGATGGAGGCGAGCTCCCACGCGCTTGACCAAGACCGGGTGGCGGGCATTGCCTTTGATGTGGCCGCGTTTACCAACCTGACGCAGGATCACCTGGACTACCACGCAGATATGGAGGCCTACCGGCGCGCCAAGCTGAAACTCTTCGAAGGCGTCTCGGGAGAGGGGCGCTTTACGGTTATCAATTCGGACGACCCGGCGGCCACGTTTTTCGTCGCCGTGTCGCGAACGCCTTTCTACCAGTACGGGCGTTCGGGCGATGTGTACGCGGAAAGCATTCAGGCCGGGCGCGACGGCACCACCTTCCGGCTGAAGACGCCCTGGGGGGATGCCCCGGTCAACATGCCGTTGCTCGGGCGGCACAATGTGTGGAATGCCTTGTGCGCGGCCGCCGTGTGCGGCGGCCTGGGCATTCCCGTGGCCCAGGTGGCGCAAGGCCTCGCCGCGCTCGTGTGCGTGCCGGGGCGCTTCGAGCCGGTTTTTGCGGGACAGGATTTCCAGGTCGTGGTGGACTATGCGCACACGGGCGACGCGCTCGATAATGTCTTGCAGGCAGGGCGCGCCTTGTGCAATGGGCGCCTTATCGTGGTGTTTGGTTGCGGCGGCGATCGGGACAAAGGCAAGCGCCCGAAGATGGGCAAGGTCGCGGCGAAAAGGGCGGACTACACCGTGTTGACCTCGGACAACCCGCGCACGGAAGACCCGGCCCGCATCCTCCTCGATATCGAGACAGGTATGCAGGGCGCCGGCGCGAAGAAGGGCCAACACTACGAGGTGATCCCGGAACGGGCCGGCGCCATCGCCCGTGCGATTGCACTCGCGAATTCGGGCGACCTCGTGCTTATCGCGGGCAAAGGGCACGAGGACTACCAGATCGTAGGCACCGAGCGCCGCCATTTCGACGATCGCGAAACGGCGCGCGAATTACTGATGAAAAGGAATTGACCATGCCGTGGCGCCACACCCTCGAGGATTTCGCGCAGGCCGCCGGGGCCGCACCGCCAAAACATCCGGTGGCGTTTTCACGCATATCGACGGACACACGCAACATACTGCCGGGCGACCTCTTCCTCGCGCTGCGCGGCCCCCAGTTCGACGCCAACGACTTCCTCGAGCACGCACTGGACAAGGGCGCGGCGGCGGTGGTGGGGCAGCGTGCCATATCGAAGGGGCCGTGCGTCGTGGTGGAGGACGGACTCGCGGCGCTTCAACAATTCGCCGCATGGCACCGCAGCCTGTTCGATATTCCGGTGCTCGCCATCACGGGGTCATGCGGCAAGACAACGGCAAAGGACCTCACCGCCACCCTGCTCGGCACTCGCTATGTCGTCGCCAAGACAGCCGGAAACCTCAACAACGAGATCGGCCTGCCCCAATCACTGCTGCATATCGACAACGAAACGGACTTCGCCGTGCTCGAGATGGGCGCCAACCACCCGGGCGAAATCGCGCACCTCTGCACCCTGGCCCAGCCCACGGAATCGGCCATAACCATGGTATCCGCCGCACACCTCGAGGGCTTCGGCGCGGTCGAGGACGTGGCCCGCGCCAAGGCGGAGATCATGGAGGGGCTCCCGCCGGACGGCTGCTTCTTCGTGAACATGGACGACCCCCATTGCCGCGCCATAGGCGATCGCTACACCGGCGACACAATGCGCTTCGGCGCGCAGGGCGATGTGATCCTGCGCGGCTGCGCGCGGCTGCCCAACGGCGAACTCGCCATGGATATCGACCCGGTAGGGCGCCTCACCCTGCCGTTGCTGGTGCGCGCGCACACAACAAACCTTCTCCTGGCGGTAGCGGTGGCGCTGCGCCATGGGGTGGATGTGTCGGCCTTCGGCCCGGTGCTGCGGGCGGCCTGCCAGGCGTTGGCGCGCTTTCGCGTTTACGGTGTGGGACCGCTGCATGTGCTGGACGACACCTACAATGCAAACCCCGCGAGCATGGCGGCGGCGCTCGAAACCCTCGGGGAGCAACCGGGAACCGGCGCGAAAATGGCGGCCCTCGGCGCCATGCTTGAACTGGGCGAAACGGCCGAGGCGCGGCATGCGGAAGTGGGCGCACTGGCAGCACGTCACGGGGTGACCCACCTGTACGCCTACGGTCCGCACGCGCAAGCCATGGCAGCAGCGGCCCAATCGGCGGGCGTCCTCGAAGGGGCGGCGGTCGCCAGCCACGAGGACATCGCCCGGCGAATCGCAACGCAGGCACGGCCGGGCGATGCACTACTCATCAAGGGCTCACGCGGAATGCGCATGGAACGCGTCATCGAAGCTTTGCGCACACACTACAGCGAGCACACGGACGGCGCGAAAGGGCGGGGAGAATGACTGCCATTGCGATACCGCTCCTGATAAGATTGGGAACGGTCTATGCCCTGCCGCCCAAGGCGCAGCCGATAAGAAAAGGCGGGCAAACAGACGGGCCCGGGCGGCGGAATGGGCCGGCTTATTCCCCGGCGCCGCAAAGAAAGAGAAAGCCCTTGTGTTTGCCGCTGCGTATCTTCCAAGTTGCCGGCGCCAGAACGGCGCCCCCAGGGCCGGCCAAACGCACCTTGCGGCAATGGCCGGCTCCCGGGCCCTTATGCCCCTTACGGCGCGGTGTGCACACCGGGCCCCGCCAACAGGACGGCTAGATGCTTTATTACCTTGCAGAACAACTCATGCCATACTACGGTGGGCTCAACCTTTTCACCTATCACACCGTGCGCGCTGCGTGCGCCGCGTTTACCGGCTTCCTGTTGTGCGTCCTCTTCGGGCCCTGGATAATCCGCATGCTCACCTCGCTCAAAGTGGGCCAGTACATCAAGAAAGAGCATGTGGCCGATCTGCATGAACTGCACAAGGGCAAGGCCGGCACCCCCACCATGGGCGGCGCCATAATGATCGCCGCCACGATCATCGCGGTGTCCCTGTGGGGCGGGCTGGGCAACCGGCTCCTATGGACTGCCGTACTGATGTTACTGGCATTGGGTGCGCTCGGCTTTGCCGACGACTACTTGAAGCTCCGGCGCAAACACAACGATGGCATGTCGGCACGCATGAAGTTCGCCGGACAAATCCTCGTGGGCCTGTTACTCGGCGGTTATCTGCTCTTGCGGCCGGTCACGGTGGGTGCCTTGGACGTGGCCGCCAATGATATTCTCGATTGGAACCGCCTCGCCCGCACCTTGCAGGAAAACCGGGCAGCCGCCGAACCCACGCCCGTTAAAGCCATCTGGGACCGCCTCGATTCGCAGGCGCGCCGGGCGGTGGAAATCTCCTTGCGCACGGGCCATTTTACCGACAACAACGAGCGCGCCCTTATCAGCGGGCTCGACCGGGTGCTCGCACGCACGGACCTGCACAGCGAAGCGGCATGGGACGGGGTCAACCTGCCGGACGAACTCACTCAGATGGTCGCCCAGGATCCCGAGTCGCTGGGTCGGCGGGAGCTGCGCCGGCGCAACCGCATGCTGCTCGAGGCGGCCTTGCCGGGCATCATGGCGGACACGGGGTCGACACTGCACACGAAGGTGAACATACCGGGTTTCAAAAACTGGCTCGTGCCTTTGGGCGCAGGCTATGTCGTCTTTGTGATTATTCTGCTCGTGGCAACAACGAACGCCGTCAATTTGACCGACGGCCTCGATGGCCTGGCCGCCGGGGTGGCGTGCGTCTCGCTTATGGCCTACACGGCCATTGCCTACGTGGTCAGCCGATCCGACTGGTCACACTACCTGTATCTCATTTACGTGCCGGAAGCGAGCGAGTTGTTCGTGTTTGGCGCGGCTTTGCTGGGAACAGGACTCGGTTTTCTGTGGTTCAACGCGCACCCCGCCGAGGTCTTCATGGGCGACACGGGCTCCCTCGCTCTGGGCGGCGCCATCGGCACGATGGCCGTGCTAACAAAACAAGAGTTGCTGCTGCCCATTGTAGCGGGGTTGTTCGTGATCGAGGCGGGCAGCGTCGTGCTCCAAGTGGCCTCGTTCAAGCTCACCGGCAAGCGCGTATTCCGCATGGCCCCGCTCCACCATCACTTTGAGTTGAAAGGTTGGTCGGAAACCAAAATTGTCACGCGGTTTTTTATCCTGGCTATTCTATTTGCCATGCTTAGCCTGAGCACACTCAAACTGCGCTAGGGGACGCATCGTGGAAGATTCACTGCGCGGGAAAAAGGTTGTCATCGCCGGCCTCGGGGTCACCGCGGTGTCGCTGGCGCGCCTGCTGTTGACAGCGGGCGCACGGCCTTTTGTATCCGAACAGGGGCCGGCCCGGGGACGGGAAGCGCTGGTGGCCAAACTGAAAGCCTTCGGCGTGCCCTACGAACTCGGCGCCCACTCGCCTGGCATGTTCGACGCGGCGGATTTGTGCGTTCCGAGCCCCGGCGTCTCGCCGGACATTCCGCCCCTGGCGTCGGCCAGGGCGCGCGGCGTGCCGGTTGTAGGCGAAATGGCGCTGGCAGCGCGGTTCTGCCAGGGGCGAATACTCGCGGTTACCGGGACCAACGGCAAGACCACGACAACGGAGCTGCTTCATGCCATGGTCACGGCGTGCGGCCACACGGCATTGCTCGCCGGTAACAACAAGACACCCCTATCGGAAGCCGCCCTCGCCGATCCGCCACCGGACTATGTCGTACTCGAGGTAAGCAGCTACCAATTGGAGACGGCGGATCAATTTGCGCCGTGGATTGGCGCCGTGTTGAACCTCACACCGGACCACCTTGGACGCCACGGCACCATGGACGAGTATGCCCGGGTGAAAGGGCGGTTGTTCGCAGGCATCCCAACCGGCGGTGCCGCCGTCGTCAATGCGGATGACCCCCGGACCGCCGCTATGCCCGTGCCCGCCGGCGTCCGGCGCTTGCTCTTCAGCACGCGGGAACACGTCGCGGACGGCTTGTGGTGCGATGGCGGCAGTATTCGTGCGGGCGAGGCGGAAGTGGCCCGGGTGGACGATGTGCCCCTGCCTGGCGCCCATAACCTGGCCAACGCCTTGGCCGCGCTCACCATGGCGCGGGCGGCGGGATTCAACTGGGAGGCGGTGCGCAACGCCTTGCGCGGGTTTGCCGGGGTCGAGCATCGAATCGAATGGGTGACGGCCCTGCACGGCGTAAGCTTCTATAACGACTCGAAGTCAACCAACGTAGACAGCTTGAAAGTGGCGCTCGAAAGTTTCGATGCGCCCATCGTGCTTATCGCCGGCGGCCAGGGCAAGGGCGCCGGTTACACGCTTCTTCGCCCGCTGGTGGAAACGCGGGTGAAGGCCCTCGTGTCCATGGGGGAAGACGCGCCGTGCCTCGAGGCGGATTTGCATGGCGCCGCACCCATCGTCCATGTGAACGATATGAGCGACGCTGTCGCCCAGGCCTACGCACTCGCCGAGCCGGGCGACGTCGTGCTCTTGTCGCCCGGCTGCGCAAGTTTCGATAGGTACGCCAATTTCGAAGCCCGGGGCTGCGACTTCAAGGAACACGTGGCCGCGCTGGTTCGTGAGAAAGGGGAAAGGCAACAATGAAGCGGGAAACCACCCTCGTCATTTCTATCGTGCTGACGCTGGTCGGCTTCGGCGTGATCATGGTCTACAGCGCCACCGCCGCCGGCGAAAACGGGATGGGGCTCTTGAGCCGCCAACTCATTTACGCCGGTATCGGGCTGGCAATCATGTTTTTCGCGGCCCATATCGATTACCACCGCTTGCGCGACCCCCACATTTACATCACGATTGTCGTGGCCGCCATCGTGCTGCTGGTGCTCGTGCTTCTTCCTGCTATCGGGGTTAAGGTGGAGGGCGCACGCCGCTGGATTCGCCTCGGCGGGTTCCAGTTTCAGCCGTCCGAGTTCGCCAAGTTCGCGCTCATCCTGCTCCTCGCCGTGAAGTTGACACAAAACCATGCCGTGCGGCATCACATCGGAAAAGGCTTTTTCCCGCCTGTTATCATCGGAGTCGTGTTCGCGGCGCTCGTGTACTTGCAGGTGGATCTCGGCATTCCCATGATCCTCATGGTTATCACCCTGTCGATGATGTGGGCCGCCGGTATCCACATCGCCTATATCGCCAGCGCTTTCACACTCGTGCTCGCCTGTGGGGGGTGCCTCGCCATAACCACGCCACACCGCCTCGAGCGGATCAGGGCCGTGTGGAGTCCCTGGGCGCATCGCGACGACGCCAGTTTCCAATTGGTGCAGTCGTTGCAGGCCTTCGCGCAGGGGGGTGCCGACGGACAAGGATTCGGCGCCGGTGAACAGAAACTGTCTTACCTCTTCGCAGCCCACACGGACTTCATCTTCGCTGTCATCGGAGAAGAGCTGGGCCTTATAGGCACGCTGACCATCGTGGCATTGTTCGCTTTATTCGTGTGGGCGGCCTTCCGCATCGCCACGAACGCGGCGGACCTTTTCGGCGCACTCCTGGCCACGGGCATCACCGCTGTATTCGCCTTCCAGGCAGCGTTTATCATGGCCGTAACCACCGGCATGCTCCCGACCAAGGGATTGCCGTTGCCCTTCGTGAGCTATGGAGGCACCGCGCTCGTGGTCTCGCTTGGCCTCGTCGGTATCCTTGTGAGCGTGGGCGCGCAGGCCGGCCCGGAAGAAGGGAGGTCCCGCCCTGTCGTCGCAAGGTGAACCCCGGCGTGAAAGCCTTTCAGAAAACGCGGCTGGTTCGCGTTGCGGCGCGGGGCCAGATTATTCTGGCCTTCCAGCTACAAGAGAATGAATACGGCACCACCAAGTCGCCCGGCAGACGGCTAAAGAATTCCACGGTCCCAAAGGAATTGCTCGCCATATGCTACAAACGTTGCGAAAGGCTGCGCCATGAAAGTGATGATAAGCGGCGGCGGCACGGGCGGCCACACCTCGCCCGCTGCCGCCCTTGTGGAAGAGCTGCGCCGGCGCGATCCCCGGCTCCTCGTGCAATGGGTGGGCAAGGCGGGCGGTATTGAAGAACGCGTGGCGCAACGCATCGAAGTGCCGTTTCGCGCGATCCCTGTCGAGGGGTGGCCGCGCAATAAGAGCATCCGCCGGGCATGGGTCGCCGTAAAAATGGCCGCTGGCCTCGCGCGCGCCACAACGCACCTGCGCAAATTCCGCCCCCAGGTCGTGATCGGCGTCGGGGGGTATGTCTCGGTGCCGCTGCTCTGGACCGCACAACGCTTCGATGTGCCCACTGTAATCCACGAACAAAACAAGCACCTTGGCATGGCCAACCAACTCATCGCGCAGAAGGCCGCGCGCATTTACCTTGGTTATGAGGACACCCAGGGCGACTTCGACGCAGCGAAGGCGCGCTTCGTCGGTAACCCCGTGCGCGCCGGATTCGCCGACCCGCCTGACAAGGAAGCGGCCAAGCGCACACTCGAGATGGACCCCGGCCTCCCGCTCGTGCTTATCGTCGGAGGAAGCCAGGGCGCGCAGTCTATCAACCGCGCCGTCATGAAGGCCCTGCCTTTGTTCAGGCCGGACGAAGCCCAGTTCCTCTGGATGACCGGACAGGCGGGCGCGAACAGTGCGCGTGATGCCGCCGCGAAAGTCCCCATACGCACCGCCGTGTTCTCATTCATCGAAGACATGGTAACCGCCTGTGCGGCGGCGGATCTCGTCATCTGCCGCGCCGGCGCCTCGACCACGGCGGAGATCGCGACCATGGGCAAGCCGAGCGTGCTCGTGCCCTATCCACACGCCACCGATAATCACCAGGAGGCCAACGCGCGCGCGTTCGAGCAGGCCGGCGCGGCGCAGGTCGTGCTCGATGGGGAACTCGACGGACCCGGCACGGCGGAGCGTATCCGCGCTTTGCTCGGCGCCCCGGATCGCCTCAGGCAGATGGGCGAAGCCGCGCGCACGCTCGCGCCGCCCGGCGCCGCAGAAACGATAGTCGCAGACATACTCGAGCTGGTTTTCGGCCCCGTGCAGGAGAAGCCGTAAGACGGCATGGGCCGCCTACATAACACACCCGCCGCGCTAGAGATGGAACCGCCAGGTGATTTCCGCCCTGGGCTCGATGGCGCACACCAGTGTCAATTGACCACGGGAACCGGGCAGACGCATTACCTGCGCAAGGGACAAGTCGGCCTGGCGGCAGGTAAACCGTAGCGCGCCCTCGGGCAGATGAATCAGCGCGCCCTCTTCATCCACCCACCAGGCCGCCTCGGGATGGCCGTGCCAGTGATAGGCGATGCGCGCTATGTTCGCCCCTTCGATGCGGTCCGTCACACGTACGGTCTTATCAGCACCCAGCGACACCGTCCGCACGACAGACGTTGCCCCCGCTTCCCCGGGATAACACGCCGTGAGGTCTATAGCGGTCTCTGTTGCGTCGAGCGCCAGGCGCTTCGGTGCTTTCGCCGTCTGCGCGTGGCCATTGATGACCGGGGCATTGTGTGCGGTTTCCCCGAGGGTGAACGTGCGCTCGTCGCCTTTCATGTATTGCTGGTAGCCGGGGTCGCTGATAAACCACCGGCCGCGTGTGCCGATCATGATCGTACCGTTGTCGGCTTGCAGGTGGTCCATAGGCGAATTCGTACACGACACCGCCACGGCGAGATCATCGTGCGCCCAGCCCGTGCGTAACACCACGGCATAGTTCGCGTCGAGTCCACCGGTCTCGGGCACTTTGGGCGCGGGTTCTTCATTGAGTGCATGCAGCGCCGCCAATGCGTCCGCCCGCTGCCAACCCACGGTAAGCCGGGACAAATGCCACGCGCGCACCGCGTCAGGCTTGAAGGTTTGCAGCTTCGCCTGGGCCGTGTGGTGCCAGGGCATCTGCTTCGGCTCGACGTCGCTGAGTTCAGCCAGCATCTCCGGGTGACCCGGGCAGCCGAGCATGTACGCCTCCTCGAGGTAATCGCGCAGACCCGGATGATCGAGGATTGGCTTGCGCGCCGTTTCCGGCAGCGTCAGAAGCCAATCGCACACGAACGCGAGCACATACCCGTCATAAGCCACGCCCTCGGTGTACCCCCTATCGCGCAGCTCGAGCACCGCGCCGAAGAGTCCGTGCAGATAGGCGTGGATCTCATCGCACGCCGGATGCGACACCACCGACGCCGTGAGCGCCGCCCCCATCGCGCCGATATGCGGGATGTTGTGCAACTTCTCGTGGGGCGCGTCCAGCGCGAGGAACTTCTCTTTGCTGGTCAACTCCCCGTAATACGCGCGCACTCGTTCCACCAGGTCGTTGGCGTGCCGTTCGCAGGCGGCGCCGATCTTTGCGCGCAACGCATCGCCGGGCCAGGACCACTTGGTATAGGCGGTCCAGAGGATATGCGCCGCATGCGCCGAACCAAGGTCTGGATGATCGAGCTGGCGATACGCCGGCCAGCCGCACAAGGCCTCGAGGTCACGGGTGACAGCAGCGCGCGCCTCAGCGTCACCGAACCACTCCGCCGCCCAACCGAGCGAGAGCACGCGCTCCTCGAGCGCCCACAACAGCCACACACTCCACGGGTAGTCCGGAATGCTCGGCGCCTCGATATCGGGAATGATGAGTTCCTCGAGTGGCAGCGGATACGCGAGTTGACGCCGGATACGGTAGTAGTCGGCGATGAGCCGCGCCTGCTTCACCTGATAGGCGGCGCGCTGCCGCATCTCCGCTTCGATGTTTGGGCGCGTTGGCGGCCCGTCCGCTACGTCCATATCATGCGCGGGCGGCGCGCCAGACCCGAGCATACCCAATGCCGCTGCAGTCGCACTCCCGCTCGTAATGAATTGTCGGCGTGTGAGATCGGCCATAACATATCTCCCCGGGGGGTTCACTTTCCATTGCGTCACACTGTATGCTGGATTGTAAGAAAAGTACAGAGAGAGGGGAACACAATGCAACGTCGCGACTTCTTGAAAACCTGTGGCCTCGGCGCACTCGCGCTTACGCAGCCGGCCGTTTTCACCACCGCCCAAGACGCACCCATGCCGAATGTCGTGTTCATTCTCGTGGATGACCTCGGCTGGTTCGACCTCGCGTGTTACGGAAGTACGTTCCACGAGACCCCCAACCTCGACCGGCTCGCCGCCACGGGCATGCGCTTCACCAACGGCTACGCGGCGTCCCCGGTATGTTCGCCCACACGCGCGGCCATCATGACCGGCAAGCACCCGGCGCGCGTTGGCATCACGGACTGGATACCCGGGCGTGAGCCGAAAAACCCGAAACTGCTCGGCCCGCAAGACCGCCACCACCTTCCGCTTGACGAAGTCACGCTGGCCGAAGCGATGCAGCAGCACGGCTACAAAACGTTCTACGCGGGCAAATGGCACCTGGGCAGCGAGGGCCACTACCCCGAAGACCAAGGCTTCGACATCAACAAGGGCGGGCATGAGAAGGGTTCGCCGCCCGGCGGCTACTACGCACCCTACAAAAACCCGAAGCTCGAAGACGGTCCGGAGGGTGAGTACCTCACCGACCGGCTCACCGAAGAATCGCTCGCGTTCATGGACGCCCACAAGGACGATCCATTCTTCCTCTACCTCGCATTCTACACCGTGCACACGCCCATCCAGGCGTGCAAGCGCTATCTCCCCCACTTCGAGGACAAGGCGGAGAAACTGCCGCCCCAGGAAGGACCCCCCGCCATACCCGAGCATGACGGCTGGACCCGCCAACGCCAGGACCGGCCCGATTACGCCTCGATGGTATACGCCATGGACCATAATGTCGGCCGCGTGCTCGATAAACTGGATGAACTCGGCCTGACGGACGACACGATCGTGGTGTTTACCTCCGACAACGGCGGCCTCGCCACACTGCGCCATAAAAACGCCCCCACGGCAAACGGGCCGTTGCGTGCAGGCAAGGGCTGGTGTTACGAAGGCGGCACGCGCGTGCCGGTCATCATTCGTGTGCCGGGCGTCACCGAACCGGGCGCGGTCAGTCATGTGCCGGTGACCAGTATGGACTACTACCCCACGCTGATGGCTTTGCTCGGCGCCGACATGCCGAACGACGACACGCGCGATGGCGAAAACCTCGCACCACTGCTCGATGGTTCCACAAACACCAGCGACCGCGAAACGCTCTTCTGGCATTACCCGCACAACCACGGCAGCACATGGCGGCCGGGGGCGGCGGTACGCAAAGGCGACTGGAAACTTATCGCCTTTTACACGTGGGAAAAGGTCGAACTGTACAACCTGCAGGAGGATCCAGGCGAGCATCACGACCTATCGAAGGAACTGCCGGAGAAAACCGCCGAGCTCCAGGCCCTGCTCGAAGGCTGGCAGAAAGGCATTGGCGCGAAAATGCCCCAGCCCAACCCGGATTATGCACCCGGGTAGCACGCCGGAATCCACGCACAGGAACAGCACGACCACCTAAGAATCCTATTCATGCCGTTTCGGATAGGGTATGTCGCATGAGCTGCGTGGCGCGCATAATCGTTCCGGGTGTTCCGCACCATGTGACCCAGTGGGGGAATCGACGCGCGGATCTGTTCGAGACGGACAGGGGCCGGGAAGTCTATCTGCGGTTTCTCAAACAATACGCCGACAAGCGCGGATCGGCGATCTGATCCTACTGCCTGATGACGAACCACGTTTACCTTGTGGCCGTGCCGCAACGGGAGGAGTCGCTGGTTCTGATTGACCCGGCGGAGGACTGGGGCATCTCTTTTTTCCACACACTGCGATAAACGTTGCGCCTGTTTCGAGCCATTTGCGAAATAGCCCTGTCTGTGATGGGACGGTAGTCACTCTATATATCGCAAAGCTCGTGCGCTTACTTGTAGTGGCATACGGTACAGTCCACGCGCTCGCCAAGGCATACTGCCATGGCCGTGCCTGCCTGAATCCGTAGGCAGATGCGTAAACACAACGCCGCACTTGAC
>CAZMVU010000082.1:0-19443 GCA_964569295.1 uncultured Nitrospirales bacterium | reverse complement strand
CCGCTGACTTTGGGTTATACGTGGTGTTTTGGCTCGCGGGTACGCTCGCCCTCCCTGGAGACCAGAACCCGCCCTTTGTTCAGGGCCAACGGCCCGTACCATACCAGTCTCGGCCGTTGGCCCAGGCTGGTATGGAACCGCGCCTTCGGCGCTCCGGAAACACGCCGCCGCCCTCATCACAAGCTGCCCAAGCCCCCTGACCCCTGACCCCTGCCCCCTGCCCCCTGCCCCCTGCCCCCTGACCCCTGACCCACGTAACATGCCGTGCCATCCTTGGGGTGTGGGCAAAGCCCACGTTAGCCTTGGCGGAAGTGGTCGAAGCCGAGTGCTTGCGGTGATGCGCCGTCAATGCGCACGCCGTGCCCTTCGCTGAACCGGCCGATTACCGTGAGGGGCTGTCCGAAGACTTGTGCGAAGGCGGCGCAACAGTCCACGGCCGATGCGGGATCGAGTGCGACGGCCAACTCGTAGTCTTCACCGCCGGCCAGCGCGAGTTGTTCCGGGCGAATGCCCAGCGCGTTGGCGTGCCGCGCAAGTGTCTGCGCGATGGGCAGGGCATCCAGCTCGATGTCGGCGGCCACGTGACTGGCCTCGGCCAGGTGGCTTGCATCCTGCACCACCCCGTCGCTCACGTCGATCATGGCGCGCACGCACGCTTGCGCCGCGAGCCAGCGTCCCTCCGCAAGGCGTGGTTTGGGGTGCAGGTGCGCGCGGATAAGTTCGGGGGCGTGAATGCCCAATCCCAGGGCAGCGAGGCCCGCGGACGAACGCCCGGGGTAGCCGGTGATCGCCAGCAAGTCACCGGGCCGTGCACCGGCGCGCAGCCGGTACCCATCGCACGCGGCGTCACCCAGCACGGCCACGTCGATCAGTATGCCGCCTGGGTTGCTCGTCACGTCGCCACCGATGATGATCGCGCCGGCTTCCGCCGCCGCTTCGGCGATACCGGTGTACAACGCATCGAGCCAGGCGACAGACGTGGCGGCGGGACAAGCGAGGGTCACGGTAAGGAAGCGTGCTGTGCCCCCCATGGCCGCAATGTCACTGATGGCCGTGGCGGCGGCTTTCCACCCGATGTCGTGTGGGGCGGCGGTATCGCGCGTAAAATGCACTTGTTCGATGCTGGCATCCATCGTGACAAGCAGCACACGGCCCCCCGCCTTCACCACTGCGCAGTCGTCGCCCACCCCGCACACGACGTCTTTATTCGTGGCGAGTCCGCTTGTCAGTTGTGCGATAAGCCCGAATTCGCCAAGATCGCGCAGCGTGCTCATGGCACTGGTGCCTCCGCTTCCAACTGACGCCACGCAGTGGGAAGGGAATCGAGCAGGTCCCGCGCCATCATGGCGCGTTGTGTTTTCTCCGCAGCCGCATAATCGCCGGCGAGCCCGTGGACATACACGCCGAGCCGGGCGGCGGCATCCGGCGCGAGTCCCTGGGCCAGCAGCGACGCCACCACGCCGCACAGCACGTCGCCCGTACCGCCGCTCGCCATGCCTGCGTTGCCCGTGGTGTTGGTATAGCGATCGCCGGTGGCCGCCGCCACGACGGTGCGCCAGCCTTTGAGAACCACCACGCACCCGTGCTCCCGGGCAAAGGCCTCCGCTACCTGCCCGCGATCCGCCTGTACCTCCTTGGTGGACAGGCCGGCGAGGCGCGCCATTTCACCGGGATGCGGCGTGAGGATGCAGGGCGGCGCGATTTCCCGCAGGATGCTGGTGTCGCGGCTGACGGCATTGAGGCCATCGGCGTCGATAACCAGCGGCACGGAACACGCCCGGAGAAAAGCGTGGACAAAGCGCACGGCGTCTGCATCTTGCGTCAGCCCCGGCCCGATTGCCACGGCTGCTTTGTCCCGGGCGAACGCGAGCGCCGCTTCGACGGCATCGGGGCCGAGCACGCCGTTTCCCGTGGCGGGCAGGTGCAATGTCATCGCCTCGACAATATGCGCTGTGGCGATACCGGCGGCGGGGGCGGGGACTCCCGCCGTCACGAGGCCGGCGCCCGCGCGATACGCCCCCATACACACCATGGCCGGCGCCCCCGTGAAACCGGGCGCCCCTGCCAGGACAAACACGTGTCCATACGTGCCTTTGTGCGAGTTTTCGGGACGCGGCGGTAAGAGTTTGCGGGCCATATCAAAGGATATATCCGTTGCCATAAAGCCTCCGTGTGCATCGTAGGGCCGGCGGCGGCGGGAATCAAGCTCCCATTCGGCCGCATGCTTACGGCATGTAACTGGACCGGGCGAACCAGGGAACAGAAAGGACGCTCAGCGGGTACCGCGTGCCGCGCCGGGCGCACGTGTAAGGTCAACGTCGAGTTGCACGCTGTCGGCTGCCTCGAGGTTGACGGTGTGAATTTGGTGGGGCCGCCATTCGATCGGCACGATGTCGACGCTGGCGTGGGCGATGAACGCAATGGCCCATGTGCCTGCGGGTACTCCCTGCAAACGGTATGTGCGGCCCGAGCCAATCACACGGTCCAGGAGGTAGAGGCCGTCTGCAAGCGTTTGCCAGTCGCCGTGGTTAAACCGTGGCACATACTGTGCGAAAGACGGACTCAGAATGACCCGCACATGATCGAACTCGCCTTCCGGATAGGTGACCGTCCCGTGTACCTCACTCTCGGCTGTATGTGACAGATCGCACTGGACAGTGGCGTCTGCCTCGAGCAACACCGTCTGCTGTATGTAGGCGCTGCCGTAGGCGGCGGCCCGGGCCAGGTAGGTGCCGCCGAGGAGGCGCCCCATACGGAACCGGCCGCTGGGCCCGGCCTCGACACGGCCGCTGGTGGTGTGCGAGGGCAGGTGCAGGAGGTCGATCTGAAAAGCGCGGCCGCCATACCGGCGCTGTTCCTGGGCGGTGCCAGCGATGACGGCGTGCGGCTCGATATCGAGGCGGACGTCTTCGGTGGTTTGACCGGGGCGCACATCGACCGCTTGTATTACCCCGCCTTGCGCGTTGTTCGCCACAACATGCGCCGTGCCTGCCGGGACGCCCGCCAGGGTGAATGCCCCGTCCTGGAGTGATGCCGCCACCTCCGGCTGCGGTGCGATGGCGTCTGTGCCCGGCAGTTCGACATAGCGCACCGTTACACTGTCGGCGGTTGCGGGCGTAGTGCCGTCTGCCGCGTAGACCTGGCCGGTAATCGTCCCGGGCGCCGGTGCGACGACATGCACGTTTTGCGAGCCCAAGGGTACACCACGCTGAACATAGGTGAACACGCGTCCGGAAACCGCATGCTCATAACGCATGTACAGGTCTACGGGGCGGCGGTCGAAGCAGCGCAAGCCGTAGAGCTCGAATTGCCCCGCGTTGTCCGTGCGCACCCACCAGCTTTCGCCCGGTACCGAGGCCAGACGGTAATTGCCGGGAGGCGGTTCATGGGCATGCACGGCCATGTACACCCCGGGAAGGGGGGCGCCCGTATCATCGGTCACCGTGCCGGCGACGGCGTAGTCTTTCCCGAGTGCCACGGTGAGTTCGAGCGTATTATGGCGTGGCCCCGCCGTTACCTCGATAAGCCCGGGCGCCGCCACCTGTTGCCAGCGGCGGCCGCTGTCGTCGCGGATGACATGGGCCCAATAGCGCCCGGGCACGCAGCGTGCCGGACCGAACGCGCCGGAAGCGCCGGTGGTGAGTGTGCCGGTGGGTTTGCCGTGGGGCGCGTTCGGGTCGGGCGGCCAGATGGCCGGCGCCAGGTAAACGCGTACACCGGCGACCGGTTCGCCGGTTTCCGTGGTTATATGGCCGCGCACGCTTGCCGTAGCCGCCTTTTCCCAACGCGCGTGCCGCACGTCCGGATCATAGTCGCCGTACTCCGGCCGGGCCGGCTGCCACTCGAACCAGGCCATCAGGGCGACAAGCGCGGCCGGCACAACTACGAGCGCGAGCCGGGCGCCCCAGCCAAGCTCTTTCCACACGCGTTTTACCGGCCGCAGCATGGGCATCTCCTGTTTGCAGGCACGCAGTACCGATGGAGGTTATCTGGCACAATCGCCGGCGGCAGTTCCGGCGATTGTGCCAGAGCGTCCGCGCCGGTTCAACGGCATTGATACAGCATTGGCCCGCCTCCGAGCCTGCATGCGCGTTTCTTGGCGCAAGCGCCGTATGAGTGTCGGGGGGCCGGAATAAAGACCCCCCCCCCGGTTGCCTCGGCTGCGGCCGACCGTACATGCTATGGCAACTTGTGGATAATTTGCGCAGCATGGAAGGAGCGCCGCAGACCATGGCAGACAGGAACCGCGCTGGCTATCAGATTCTCCGTGGCTGTTTTTCGGACCGTGTATTCACACGCTACCTCATTGCGAAGGCGGCGGTGTTCTGGTCGCTCATCGCGTTGGCGTGGTGGGCGTATCCGGCGGAGAATCAGTACAGTATCTGGACGCATACGTTCAGTTTTCTCGGCAGTTTCGAAACCCGCCACAGCCCGGGGTGGTGGTGGATTTTTTCGGTGGCGATGTTTTTCTGGGGAGTGGCGACGGTGCCGGTGGCGGTGCACCTCGGCCGCCGGTTTGCGGCGGTGTGGCGCTGGGGGGCGGTGGTGGGCGTTGTCTTCCTTCTGGCTGGCTGTATGGGGGTGGTGGGCGTGGCGCTTGTTCCCGATGCGGGCGCCACACTCTTGGGTGCTTTGCGTTACACGGAAGTACACGAGAAGGCCGCTATGCTCACGGCGCTGGGCTTCACGTTGGCCAACCTGTGGTTCGCGGTGCTGCTCATCGCCGATGCCCTGCGCGGGCGGGTGTTCGCGGGGCGCTGTGGGTATTGGCGGTTTGTGCTGCCGTATCTTTTCTGGGGCGGGGTGACGGGGCTGGGCATTTTCTTCCAGGTGCGCTGGAGCATGCGCTATGCGGCCATGCGCGAGGCGGCTCAGGCCGCCGGCCGCCCCATTGGCAGCTCGTGGGCGGAGTCGCTGGGCACGATCGATGCGTTTCCCCTCTGGGAAAACCTGCTCATCTATGCGCTGTATATCTTTCTGATCTGGTTTGCGCTCGCGGTTGGGGGAGTGCGCCGCGAAGGCCGAGGGTAGACCGTGCGGTATAGGATGAGAGCAGGCATGCGTTTGCCTTATGATGGGCACACGCAAAACAGGGATGATTGACCCGAGGATATTATGGCACCGATTCCCGAGAAAGACCTCGAGTTCACCTTCTTCCGCAGCAGCGGACCGGGCGGCCAGAAGAAGAATGTGAGCGACAGTGCCGTGCGTCTGCGGCATTTGCCCACGGGTATGGTGGTCGTGTCGCAACGCGGCCGCTCACAGCACCAGAATAAGCAAGAAGCGCTGGCCGAACTCGAACGGCGGCTTGCTGCGCGCCGCCGCCGCAGGAAGCCGCGTAAACCCACCCGCCCCACGCGTGCCTCGCAACGCAAACGGATCGAGAACAAGCGCCACCATGGTTGGAAAAAGCAGATGCGCGGCAAGCCGGAACCTGAGTAAGGGAAGGGCCGCCGGGCCTTGGGCGCGGCACTTTGCCCACAGGCGCACAGAGTGCTAGGCTATAGCGCACTGCGGCAGCACCGGGCTGCCGCATTTTAAGAGGTGTACATGAAATGCGAAGCGCTTACCTGCTTCTAATAGTGTTTGTGGTTTTGGTGCTGGCGGGCTGTGTGCAAACCAGTGCCGAACTGGGCATGCAAAGCCTGTCGCAAAGCAACAAGACGGCGTGGTCATTGCGTGCCGTGTCGGAGGAGCCGATGGTGGCCATGTCGCCGGCGCAAAGGACCCTGCGTTTTGCGGGCAGCGCAGGCGCCGTGGTTGGTACCGGCGTGACAGTAGTTGCGAACGAGAAACACCGGAAGGCTTTGTTGGTTGCCCTGGACGGCTATGACCCGGTGACGTTCAGCCATACCTATGCGGAAGAGCGGCTGAAAATGGTGCTGGGCGATAACCAGGTGCAACCGCCCGGTTCGATGGCCGGATTTCCGAACCGGCGCGCCGCGAAAGAGGCACGTGAGGACCATCTCGACGATATGGGGTTTGACGCGGTGCTCGATGTAAAAACCAGCCAAGGGTTGTTCGGGCCGTCCGCCGGCTTCGCGTACGCCATCGAGGCGAAACTCGATGATCTCCCGTCCGGCCATGCGCGCTATTCCAAGGAGATGGTGTATGTGCCCGGACCTATCCTGGCCCATGCGACGAACGCCGACCCGCGCGGCGGGCTCCTGCCGGATGTCAAAGAAAACCTGCTGAGCGTCGAGAAGGGGGCTCTCGACCGGTGGCTCGTGGATGGCGGCACGCCCTACCGGGAGGCCGTGGAAGAAGGTGCGCGGGAGATGTTGGCGGCCTTGTTATGTGATTTGGGCCTCGATGAAGATCCCCGCGGGTTCTATCAGTTGGGACGGCAGGCGCTGCGTGAGAAGGATTCGGAGATGGCGATCGCGCATTTCGAGCGCGCGCTTATGCTGGACGATGCCCTGGTCAGCGCTCGTAATGGCCTCGCGGTGTCCCATGCACTGGCAGGGCAAACCGGCAGGGCCATTGAGATGACCGAGGCGCTGCTTGCGGATGCGCCCGATTATAGCGCTGCCCATTTCAACTTGGCGTGGTGGTACGCAGTTGTCCAGAATGCGCCAGACAAGGCGCGTAGTCATTATGAGAAGGCCACGACCCAGGGCATGCCGGCCTCAAAAAAGATCGAAGAAGCGTTGAGCTGACGTGCTGTTGGCTCCGCAGGAAGCGAGCACCGGCGCCGTCCCCTGGCGTGGCACGGCGCATCTGCTCGACGGCGCGGTTCTGCTGCTGGCTGGCGCCTGCGTGGCGCTCATGGGCTATGCCGCGTTGACCCGCGAACTCGGATTCTCGCCGGACTCCTGTGTATATGTTGATGTTGCCCAGCATATGCGCGATGGGTATGGCCTGCATCGGGGCGTGCTCATGGCGTTTCAGCCGTGGCATTTCTTCAGCGGGGCCATGCATGTCCCCCTCACATTGTATGCGCCCCTGTATCCCTTGTTGGCCGGCATCGCGGCGATGGCCGGCCTCGCTCCGCCGTATGCGGCCCTGGCCGTGGCAGCGGTTTTTCTGGCGGTGTTCCTGCTCGGGCTTTACGTGTTGGCGCGGCGGATGTATGGTCCGCCGGTAGCGGCGCTTGCCCTCGCCCTGCTGCTGCACTTCGCCCCCCTGCTGTTCGTGTCCGGGTACGCCTGGAGCGAGACGCTGGGCTTGGCGTGTATCGCCTGGGGATTCCATTTTATGGCGCGGCTGGATGGGGTGACGCGTGAAGCGCGGCTGTTGGCAGGCACGGCGGGGTTCTTGTTCGGCCTGGCCTTCGCTACGCGCTATGCCCTGTTGCCCGCAGCCTTGCTGGCCGCGGCGTGGTTGTTCTTGTCCAACCGCCACCGCATGATACGGATCAATGCCTACATGGCAGGGCTCATGCCGCCGGTGGCTGTGGTCGCCGCGCGGAATGCCGCGGTACTCGGTCACCCCTTCGGCCCTGCTCGCGGCGCCAGCACACGCCCTCTGCTGACCAATCTGCACGACCTCTACCGTGCTACGGTTGCGGGCTACCTGCCGCCCGGCTACTTGAGCCCGGAGAACCAGGCCCGGCTGCTATTCAGTGTCGCCGTGGTGCTTATCGGCGCGATCATTCTGCGGCGGCGCTGGGGCGTGGTGCACGATGTGCTTCGGCAGGGCGCGCGGGCGTTGCTCCCCGCGTGGGCCTTGGGTTACCTGATCTTCCTGCTCATTTACCGCACCCGCTTCGATATCGACATCATTGGCCCGCGGCTCGTGCTTCCGGGACTTGTGTTTCTCATCCCCATTGGAACGGCGGTGCTTGTTACGGTGTTGTCGCCGCGCGGCATGGGGGTGCGCGGTATGGCGTTGGTGCTTATTGCGCTGGCTTTTCTGCGTGAAGCGTCAGAAATCCGCAGCACGCCCCCGCAGCGTATCGAGGCAACCATCGCCGCCTCGGAGCGTTTGCAATGGGTGTGCGACAACACCACGCCGGACGACCTTATCATCGGGGATCGCATCTATGATCTGCCGCTCTTCTGCGGACGCCGCCAGGGGTTGTGCTTTTTCCCCGATACAGATTCCAAATACCACCTGCGTGCAGGCATTTTGCAACGGTTTCTACGGGACCGCGTGGGCAAATTCGACCAATGCTACCTTGTCATCGGCCGGGTCACCTACGACGAGCCGGGCTTCGAAAAGCAGTGGCGGGCGCTGTGCGGCGGTTTCGTGACCGACCTCATCTATGGCCGTGCCGAAACGTGGCCGGGTATCCGTGAGGTTGTGCGCCTCGACGACGCCTACGTGTTCGAGGTGGATGTGCTCGAGTTCGTCGCGCCGGGCCAAGAACCGCGATACGCGCGGCTTGCAACGCCTGAGACAATGCTGGAGACTTGGCCACCTGAATTCCAGGTTTCGGAAAAAGGAGAACATGGTTGGTTATCTGTTTCCGGATCTTAGGAGATTCCCTGTCCACGAAAGGCACGAAATGGGCACGAAAGTTCCCCGCGATGGCCACGATCAGAGGGGGCGTGTTAAGGGCAAAGTCCCTCCCGGATTAGGTGTTTGCCGCACACCGGGCGATGGCGTCGGCGAGTTCGGTGAGGCGGTCTCTTTGGTGGCCGTCGCCGATGAGGACGAGTTCGAGCGGGCCGGACCACGCGGGGGCAGGCTCGACGCGTAGGGTGTTGCCGGCATAGTCCACGTACCACGTGCCCGCTTTCGTGGGTACATGGCCCTTCAGGCGATACACGCCTTCCTCGTTCTCATCCAGCACCGCGCCCAGGCGTTCGAGGTCCATGGGCGTATCGACAGGGATGGCCGTGGCCGCATAGTTCGGGTCTTTGCAGTCGGCCAACTCGCCGTCCTGGTCCGTGTGGGGCAGGGCTAGCTCGAGGAGATCAATGTCCGCCTCGCAGAACATCGCGCGGTGGATGGGGGCTTCGGGGCGCAGGGTGCGCACGAGACGCTCTGTTTCATCGAGTGTTTCCGCGTCGTGCAGGTCGCGCTTGTTGAGAATGACCACATCGCTGGCGCGTACTTGCTCGGCGATGTTGGGCAGGCTCTGCAACAGCGCGGGAAAGGTGGCCGGGTCCACCACACTCACCACGACGCGCAGGGTATAGGTGGTATCGAGCCGGGCATCGTGCAGGAGCCGCGCGATGACGGCCGGGTTGGCGACGCCGCTCGCCTCGATAACCACGGCATCCAGGCTGTCTCCGAACTGCTTCGGCAGCAGGTCGAGTACGCCGATGAATTCATGCACGAGGCACGTACAGAAGATGCTCCCGCCGGGCAGAAGCTGGACGTTCGGCGCGTCCTGTGCGAGGCGTTGGCCGTCCACGTCGTTGTGGGCGTATTCATTGACGAGAAAGGCCACCGTGCGTTCGCGGTATTGGCCGGCCATGCGCCGCAACAGCGTGGTCTTGCCGCTGCCGAGGAAGCCGGTGATGAGGGCAATGGGGATCATTGGGGCTGCTTGCCCTGGTAGCGTTTTTCAATGGCACGCACGAGGGCTTGCGCATCCGGAATGGTGGATTCGTAGGCCGGGCGTCCGTCGATGCAGATGGTAGGGATATGCGCGACGCCGAGCCGCTTCATGAGCCGGATGCTCGCCGGGTTCGTGATCTTGTGCTCGCGCACGAGGGCATGGGCCGGCAACCGCGCCTGAGCCTGCTCGGCTGCGCTCATCATGTACTGGCACGGCGGGCACGCCTTCGAGTCGAGCGTGATGACGTCCACATAGACCGCGCCCGGCGCGTCGAAATCCGGCAGGTCCGGATCGTCCTCGCCGCCGTCGTCAAAGTTGGTGGCCACGAGTGTGCGGGCCACCTCGCGCTTGTAGGGGTCGTGCACGAGCTCCGCCACGGCCTCGAGGTTTTCCTCCGGCGTTCCGTAGGGAATGTCGCAGCCGGGGGCGAGGATGTAGCCGGCTTCACCGGCCTCATCGAGGCAGCGCAGGGTATCGAGGCGGGCGTCGTCCGGCTTGCCGAGCAGCAGCACGGTGGTCAGGTGGATGTTGCCGCCGAAGGCCTTGCCCGCCGCGCGCGCCGCCGGCGCAAGGTCCGTCAACGCGGTGTTCTCGTCCACGTGGATACTGTCACAGGCGGTGCGGCACATGCTCGGGATGTTGCGGGTGGCGTTGCCGCAGATAAACAGCGACGACAACGCCCCGCGATTGCGGATATGGTCAAACACACGGTCCACCGCAGGGGTGACGAATTCATCGAAGTGTTCCGGGCTTATCTGGCTGGTGACCGGGTCCACCACGGCGATCACGTCGGCCCCGCGCTCAAGGTAGAAATCCGCCGCCTTACAGGCGATGTCTGCGCAGCGGTCCAACATCTCGACGATGGCTTCGGGCTGCATAATGAGGTCGAGGAAAAGCTGGTGCCCGCGCAGGTGCGTGACGAGGGTGAACGGCCCGGTGATGAGCCCATAGAACGCGGTGGTCTGCGCGACGGGCCCGAGCCGCTCCATGACCTCGGCGATGAGCGGATAGCGCCCGGCGTTGGTGTCGAAGTCGGGCAGCGCGGCATGGGGGTCGGCTTCAAGCGGGTGGCCGGCCACGGAAGGCGGCACCTCGGGCGCCCAGCGGAGCGGACACCCCAGCACTTCGGCTTCCATCTGCAAGTCGAAGGTAATCGGCAGGCCGTCCGGGCGGTAGAGTGCAACTGCCCGCTCCAAGCCATGGACCATGTGATCCGCCGATTGCAGGTATGTTTCCGCATCGACGCCGGCCAGCTTCCCCCCGTGAACGCCGACAAAGGGCACCCAGGGAACGCGGGGCGCCCCTTCGCCACGAAGAACACGGTGTACGAGGACTTTTCCGTTCATGCTGGGCCTTCTATTGCGGGGTGTTCCCCCGTTGGAAGATTGGCGGCAGGACTGGATTGCCGGGATGATAGCGCAGAATCGCCGGGTGTGCTCAGCCTTTGGCTTTGTCGATGGCGTCGCGCATCGCGGCGATATGCGCGGGGCCTGTGCCGCAGCAACCGCCGAGAATGCGTGCGCCGGCATCGATGAACCGGGGCACATAGGCCGCGAACGACTCCGGTGTCTCGGGGTAGTGCAAACCACCGCCTTCGTTCACCGGCTGCCCCGCATTGGGCTGCACCATCACGGGTACGTCTTCCGGTGCGGCTTCGCGCAGTTGCTTCACCAGGGCGGTGAGTTCGGCGGGACCGAGGGTGCAATTTGCGCCGATCACGCTGGCGCCGGCATCGAGCGCGCCTTCGACGAAGGCCTGCGGTGTGATTCCCATCATCGTGTTGTACACATCGCCCTCGGCGCGTTGGAAGGTCATCGTGCATACCACCTCGAGGTTTGTATTCTCCTTGACCGCGCGGATGGCGGTGGTGGCCTCCTCCAAGTCCATCATTGTTTCGACAAGGCAGGCATCGGCGCCGCCCTCTTCGAACGCGACGGCCTGCTCCTTGAAAGCCGCGTAGAGGTCGTCCCCGGTAACCGCGCCCATCATGAGGATTTCACCGCTCGGACCGATCGAGGCGTTCACGTGCCGGCCGGGCCCCATCGCCTCCCGGGAAATGGCGGCGCCCTCCCGGTTGATCGCTGCCGCCTGGCCGCCGAGTCCGTGCTTGTCGAGCTGGATTCGTGACCCGCCAAAGGTGTTTGTGGTGATCAGGTCCGGCCCCGCATCAGCATAGCTGCGCGCAACGGCGAGTACGGCCTCGCGGTGGTCGAGGTTCCAGCTTTCCGGGCATTCGCCGACAGCCAACCCCTGGGCAATGAGTTCCGATCCCCAGCCGCCATCGGAAAGGAGAATGCCCTTATCGCGGACGTCTTGGACTATACTGTTCATGATCGCAGCGCCTTCCCCGGTCGAATGTGACGTTATTGAAAAAAGCGGCGCCCCGGGCCAGCAAAGCGCCGCATGCCCTGCGGGTGATGTGCCGGTTCAGGCCACGTTGGCGTTGAGCCAGTCGAGCGCGGTCTGCGGGTCGGGCGCGTAGGCATCGGCGCCAATCTTCGCGCGAAACTCTTCGGTAACGGGTGCGCCGCCGATGATCACGGTGGTGTCCGGCAGTTGTTCACGCACAACCTTCACGGTTTCCTGCATGCTCACCATCGTCGTGGTGAGGAGGGCGCTCAAACCAAGCACGGCGCCCTTGTGGTTTTTGAGGGCTTCAATAAACTTATCGGGGGGCACGTCGACAGCGAGATCGACTACTTCCCAGCCGCCGCCTTCCATTACCATGGCGACAAGCTTTTTCCCGATGTCATGGAGATCGCCTTTCACGGTACCGAGCACGATGGTACCCTTGTGCTGCGCTTCGCCTGACTCGAAATAGGGGCGTAGTTGCACCATGGCAGAAGACATGGCCTTCGCCGCCATGAGCAGATCGGGTACGAACACTTCATTCCGGCTGAACTTCGTGCCGACCACGCTCATGCCTTTCACCAACGCATCCTGAAGGATATCGCCCGGCTTGAGGCCCGCCTCGAGGGCTTGGGCGGTAAGCTCTTCGGCGCCGTCCTGTTCCCGCAAGTCCGGGGGATAGGGCGACGTCTTGTTGACCTTGCCGCGTTCGATACACGTAGCCAATTGTTCCAACAACTCCGGCATGACGGCTAACCTCCTTTATGCAACCTGGCAAATGCGGGGCAATTCTACACTCTTTGCGGACAAAATATCCATATCGTGCGCCCTTCTTATCTTGTTGGCTTCCACCTTTCATGACGACGCATTACGGCGCATACACCCGCCAACGGGCCTGCGGCTCAATAGCGGGGTGTGCCACCCACACCCAACCGTTTGCGTTTCTGGTCGAGGTAATACTTGTAGTTGTCGAGTGGGACCGTCGCAGGCACACGGTGATCGACAGTCGGGATGAAACCGCCTTCCGCGACGACAGGGCGTAGCGCATCGAGCATGGCGTCAATATCGCCACGGCCTTTCGCCAGCACCATCTTGTCGACACCGCCCCACAGCCGCACCCGCTTGCCATAGCGTTGGCGCAGGGCGATGGGATCGCTGCCGGCATGCACCTCGATGGGGAACATGGTGTTGAGGCCATTGTCGATGAAAATGTCGACGATGGGGTTGATGTCGCCATCCGTGTCCGTGCTGTAGATACAGATGCCATGGGCGTTGAGGAGATCCGCGATGCGCCGGTACCAGGGCCCCACCTGCGTGCGCACGATCGCCGGCGGAATAATGGGGCCGAGGTTAAAGCAGATGTCTTCCCAGCCATGGGCGAAATCGGCTTGTACCCGGGGAAGAACCCGTTCAAGCGTAGCGATGATGCAGTTGCCGAACGTGTCCGTTATGTCCGCGAAAAGCTCCGGGTCTTCATAGGGCAGCGTGGCATAAGCCTCGAAGCCCAAGAGGTTGCGCCCCTCGCCCATGAGGCTGCCGGCCTTCACGCCGATGGGCCGCGCGCCGTTTTTTGCCGCGATTTCCGCGAGGGACCGATCGAAGTTTGTCCACCGGGCCGGGGCGTGCGGGTCGAGGGCGGGTTTGTTGGCTTCCCAGGATGGACGGTCCTTCACCGGGAAATCGATGAAATGCGGTATGGACTGGTCGCCTTCCTTGTTGATTTGCGCCGTGTAGCCATACTCGTCCCGGTAGGTCACGTGGGTGGGCGTTTCCTCGAGTACTTCCTCCTCGTAGAGGGGGACGAGGCTGGCGGGCACATCCACCATGTCGCAGTATTCGATGCCGAAGTAGTCGTAGGCGCTGCGCTCGTCGTTGACGTCTTCGGGCAGGCCTTCGTCATGCCATCGCGAAAGGGTGCGGGCCCAGTAGCCGAACTCGAAATTTGGCCGCACGTGGTCCGCTTCCTGAAAAAACATGGTGCGGCGGAAACGCTCGCGCAAGCTCTGGCCGCCGGCTGCCTCTTCGCCATAAGGCATAAATTGTATCCTTATTGCAGGTGTGCGCCGCCTACTCAATGGGCTATCATCGCGCAATTATCGCCATCGGTACGCCGGTTGTCCAGGAGCCCATGGAAGAGAGCCATGAAAACAGGGGACAGAACCAAGCGCGTCCGCGAGCGCGTGGGCTGTCCCCATTTTCGCAGGAGATTGTGAGGCAGTATGACACCGCGTGAACGCGTCATTCGCACCTTGGAGTTCGACACACCCGACCGGCCCCCCCGAGACTTGTGGGTGTTGCCGGGCGTGCTGATGAACCAGCGGAATGCCTACGAGCAGATGCTTACCCGGTTTCCGCTCGATTTCGCAAAGCCCGCGCACCGCTACGGACCGGCAAAACGCGCGCGGGGTACACCCGCCGTGGTGGGCGCCTGCACCGACGCGTGGGGCAATGACGTAAGCGCTGAACAGATTGCCGCCGTCTACGAAACCTGGCAGGAGTAAGAAGTGGGACTGGGAAACACGGCCCGAACACCGGCCGGCACGGGCAAGGCAGACGCGGCACAGCCGCTGAGTTCAATGAGACGGGTTCTCCCACATCGAGCATGATGCGTTAGAATAAAGGCACAACGGATTTGCGAATCCCAAGGAGTCAGCATAATGAACGCGCGGGCATTGCTCGAAGAGAAGCGGCAGGAGGTATTGCGTGTTGCCGCCCGTCATGGGGCGCATCATGTACGGGTCTTTGGTTCTGCGGCACGCGGTGACGATGATGCGCAGAGTGATATCGATTTTCTGGTCGAGGTTGAGGCCGGCCGCAGCCTCCTGGATCTTGGCGGCCTACAGGTGGAACTCGAGGCCTTGCTGGGCCGGCCGGTCGATGTTGTGACACAGCGTGGCCTGAAAGCCCGCATCCGCGAACGTATTCTGCGGGAGGCCATGCCGCTATGAGAGACCCGGCAGAGCGGCTGCGCGACATTCTGCAGGCCATCGAGAATATCGAACGCTACGTGCCCCGCGGCAAGAGCGCGCTGGAAGATGATGAACTTCTTCAGACCTGGATGCTTCACAATCTGCAAACCATTGGCGAGGCCGTGCGTGCACTGCCCGACGATGTGCGAATGCAAGAGCCGGGTGTTCCCTGGGCGAAGATCATCGGCATACGGAACATTCTCGTGCACGGCTATTTCGCCATTGACACAGAGATTGTGTGGCAGGCGGCCGAACGCGATATCCCCGCCTTGAGAGCGTCTATTCAACGATTGCTGGAAGGCTTGAATTCCGAATAGGCGAGCGCGGACCATAGCAAAAGGCAAGACGCCCGGAGCGTGCGGCCCCGGGCGTCTGTTGTGTCGGTGTCTTGCCTACCAGAAGATGTAGTAGAGCGTGATGGTGACGGCGATGATGAGCACGCCGATGAAGGGCGCAATCTTCGACTTCTCCATGTCGAAGGCTTCATTGCGCGGCATGACCACCGGCTCCTTCAAGGGCCGGATAGCGGTGACAACGGCCATGACGATGATAAGGCAAATGCCGGTGATGGCCATCTGATTTAAGAAGGCAATGCTGCCGGCGCCTTCTTCGTTCATGGCCCCAAGGAAGGGCATCGCCTTTACGATTGCAGTCTGCACGCTGGCGAAATGCAGCAGGCCATAGATCGGCACGTTCGCCACCATGGCCGCAATGGCCGCCGTGGCGGGCGTACGCTTGATGATCAGGCCGAACACAAAGGCGGTCAGGATGCCCGGCGAGATAAAGCCCTGGAAATCCTGGATGTAGTGGAAGACGCCGCCGAACTTCGGGTCGGCAAGCATGGGGGCGATAAGGCAGCCGATCACCACGAACAGCACGGTGGTTATGCGGCCGACCAGCACGAGTTGCCCTTCCGCGGCATCGGGTTTGATGTAGCGCTTGAAGAAGTCCATGGTGAAGATGGTCGAGGCCGAATTCAGCATCGAGGCCAGCGAGCTCATCACCGCGCCGGCGAGCGCGGCCAGCATGAAGCCGCGCAACCCCTCGGGGATCAGGTGGCGGATGAGCACTGGGTAGGCGGCGTCTTTTGCGGTGTCCTCCGCGCCGCCGAGTTCGGCAGGGTACAGGTACAGGGCCATGATGCCGGGAACCACGATGACGAAGGGGATAAGCAGTTTCAGGAAGGCGGCGAACATGACGCCCTTCTGGCCTTCACGGAGGCTGCGCGAGGCAAGTGTGCGCTGGGTAATGTATTGGTTGAGGCCCCAGTAGTAGAAGTTGGGAATCCAGATGCCGAGGAAGAGGGCCGAGACGGGCAGCTCGGGGTGGTCCAGGGCAAGGCTCATATGCATCTTGTCGCCGGCATGGTCCATGAAATTCGACCAGCCCATGAGCAGCCCCTGATCGGGCGCCATAGCGTGGAGCCCTAGAAACAGCACGAGTGCGCCGCCGAGAATGAGGGCCGACCCCTGGATAAGGTCCGCCCAGATGACCGCCTTCAGCCCGCCGAAGGTGGTGTAGGCCGCGGCCAGGATACCGATGATCCAGATGCTCATCCGCAGATCCCAGTCGAAGATGGCGTGTAGCGTGAGGCCGCCGGAGTACACCACCGCCACGATAGTCACGCACACATAGATTACCATGAGAAAAAGCGACATGATGATCCGCGCGCCCTGATTGTAGCGGTACTCGAGATACTCGGGAATCGTGAATATCCCCGCCGAGAGAAACCGCGGCAGGAAGAATATCCCGACGAAGACGAGCGTGACCGCGGCAATCCACTCGTAGCTTGCGATGGCCAAACCGACATTGCCCGCGCCGGCGCCGCTCATGCCCACGAATTGCTCGGTCGAGATGTTCGCCGCGATCAGCGAGAAGCCGATGAGCCACCACGTGGCCCCGCGCCCCGCGAGGAAGTAGCCGGCCGCGTCTTTCTTCTGCCGGCTCATGAACATGCTCACACCCAGCACCAGCGCCACAAACGCCACGATACACGCGTAGTCAATAAAGGTCATCGTCATAGCGAGATTCTCCTGCGCTTATCAAAGTGGGCTTCGCCCACAATCCAAGGGGCACCGGTCTCGGGAGGGCGAGCGTCCCCGCGAGCCGAAACTTCTCGTTCTTCGAGGCACAAGCTGCGGTCTAAGGCACGAATTCACTTTGCCGAGAACTTGTAAACCGTGGTCGAGGTGTAGCGTTCGCCGGGGCGCAACACGGTGCTCGGGAAGTCCGGCTGGTTCGGTGAGTCGGGGAAGTGCTGCGTTTCCATACAGAAGCCGTAGCGGTGCTCGTATTTTACGCCGCCCTTGCCCGTGAGTGTGCCATCGAGGAAGTTGCCGGTGTAAAACTGCATGCCCGGCTCGGTGGTGTGTACCTCGAGCACCCGGCCGCTGTCCGGTGCATAGACCTCCGCTGCCTTGCTCAGCAACCCGGGAGCCGGCTTATCGAGCACGAAGTTGTGATCGTAGCCGCCTCCGAACTGCATCTGCTCGTTGTCCGCGGCGATGTCCTGGCCGATGGGTTTCGGCTTCGTGAAGTCGAAGGGCGTGTCTGCCACGGGCCGCATCTCGCCTGTCGGGATAAGCGTCTCATCGACCGGGGTAAATGCCTTCGCGTTGATCATGACCTCATGGTCCAGGATGGGCCCAGCTTCCGCGCCGTCCAAATTGAAGTAGCTGTGGTTCGTGAGGTTGACCACCGTCGGCGCGTCCGTCGTGGCCTCGTAGTGAATCTTGAGCTCGTCTGCGTTGGTGAGCAGGTACGTCACCGTGGCATCGAGTGTGCCGGGATAGCCTTCCTCGCCGGCGGGACTCGTGTAGTGCAGCTTCAGGCCGGCGGCCTGGTCCTCCTCGATGGGCTCGGCGTCCCACACCTTTTTGTCGAAACCCACCAGGCCCCCGTGCAGCGCGTTGGGACCGTTGTTCACTGCGAGGGTGTAGGTTTCGCCGTCGAGGGTGAACTTGCCCTTGGCGATACGGTTGCCGTAGCGCCCAACGATGGCCCCGAAGTAAGGATGCTCCGCCACGTAGCCGTCGAGCTCGTCGAACCCCAGCACGATGTCTTCGAGTTCGCCGTGACGGTCCGGGGCCTTCAGCGACACCACGATGCCGCCGAAGTTCGTTATCCGCGCCTCGACGCCGTGGCTGTTGGTCAACGTGTAGAGGTCAACTTGTTCGCCCGAGGACGTCGTGCCGAATACCTGCCGATCGATACTCATGGCGTGGGCCTCCGTTGGTGTCGTGCTGGTCATACTGGAAGAGGTCTTGCAGCCCGCGAAGGCTACCAGGCAGACCAATCCCGCTACGGAGAATTGTGTACGATACATTGTGCTCCCTCCTTGGCGTGGTGCAACGGGTTCCTATAATGACCGGCAAGCGGCCTGTAGCGCAAGCGGCGTACGAGGCGGCATGATTGGACACATCGCCGGGGGTCGGGTAAGCTTATACAGAAAATAGGGATTACCCATACGCCGCATGCGTTGGCGGAAGCGCGGCCCTGCGCCGCCAAATGATCGAGAACTATGGAATTTGTACTGGTGGTCATTGTGGAATTGCTCCTGCTCATCCCCTACGTGGGGTGGGGGGTGTATATGCTGCGCCGCCGGTTTCGCCATCATGACGATATCCCGCCGGGCGTGGAAGCGGCGACGCTCGCGGGCGTGGTCGTTTTTTTCTTGTTCGAAATCCCGATGATGCGGGCATGGTTGTTCGAAGACCCGCTGCTCATGATCTTTGCCGTGCTCGGGTTGTTCGTGTCGGGCACGGCGCTCTACGGCCACATGGCTGTTTCGCTGGTTTCCTGGCTGCTGGTAGACTTTGTCATGCCTGGGGAGCAGACCTCGCCGGACAAACCGCGCATGGGCCCGGCAGAAGCCCTCGAGCGTTACGGGGATTACGAGGGCGCCCTCGAGGGCTACCGTGTGCTCGCGCGCATTTACCCGCGCAACCCCGAGTTGTCCATGCGTATCGCTGAGAACCTGGTCCGCCTGGACAGGGGCGAGGAGGCTTGTACTTGGATGCAACGCGCCGTGCGCCAGGCCAACGGTCCGGCCGAAACCTTCCAGTTTGTCGCTCGCTGCTGCGAACTCTACGACTGTAAGCTGGGTATGCCCGGCCATGCGTGCGAAGTCTTGCAGCAATTCATCGCCGACTACCCGGACACCGACGAAACCGAACTCGCCCTCGAGCGCATGACCCGGCTTGGGCCCGCAGCGGAACATAAGGTGGACGCGTCCCTTTCCGCCCTGTCCGACGCCCCGCTCGCGACGGTTGCCACCGGCGAGCTGCGGCGACGCGGCCGGAAGCGTGTGCAGCTTCAATTGTCCCCCCTCGCGGACCGTGAGAATACAGAGGCCTCGCCTGCCCCGGCAGAAGCGCCCGGGGATGTGGGGGATGAGCAACCGTCCCAGGCGCACCCGTCCGGCCTGGATATTGCCCCTATTGTGCCCGGAGAACCCCTTGCGGGGAACGATGCGGAACGCCGGCCGAAACGCCGCGCCAAATTGCGCCTCGACAAAGAACCTGGTGACGAATCGGCCACCGGTGACAAGTAGGACCGCACACGCCAACGCCCGCAAACAACAGCATGAAGTTTTGTAACTCTTTAGCCGTTTGCCGTGATGCGGCGCACACCTTTCGGCAATCGGTCCCGTGATAGCGATTACCAGCGTACGAC
>CAZMVU010000081.1:0-19650 GCA_964569295.1 uncultured Nitrospirales bacterium | reverse complement strand
CCGTCCTGAACCACGAACCAACAACCGGGGAACACGCCATTCGATCCTTGGGTTGCGGGCAACGCCCGCGTTAGTGCCTTAGGCACTGACTCGTATAAAGAACAACAAGAAGTTATTCGGGCACCTTGTGTAAGCTCTAGCACGGCTGGTTCTTAGGGCCAACGGCTCGTGCCATACCAGCCTGGGCCGCAGGCCCAGGTCATCCTGGAAAAAACACCCATTCACCACTGCAATCGGGCGCTTACACGTTTAACGCGCCGTCGCCGTGATAACGCCAGATTGCGAATTCTGCGGACTTCAGGTAGTATGAAAACAGGAGCGACAGAGACACGAGTAAGAATTACAACAGTGCTTGGGACGAGGAGAGGAGGGGCTGACTCATGCAGCGGTGTTTGTATCATCCCTTCAAACGGGCCGTAGGATATTGCCATGTGTGCGGCATGTTCGGATGCGGCGACTGCCTCAGCGAACACGAGGGTGCCCATTACTGCGCCAAGCACTTCAAGCCTATCGCCGAGCGTCTCGCGCGCAAGAAACACTTGGATAAGGCGCGCCACAAGCGCCACCGGCAACGCCTTGTGGTGCACACGCGCAGCGGTGAGGTTGTCCGGGGGTATTGCTTTCACCTGGACACGCAGACCCCCACGTTTCGCCTGGATTGCGCGGATATGCGCGGGGAACTCCTCGGCGAGATAGCGGAATTCCGTTTCGATAATCTCAAAGCACTGTTTTACGTGAAGAGCTTCGACGGCCATCACAAGCGCGAAGAGCAACAGGAAGCGATAGAGGCAAGCGGCGATGATGTGGTCGTGTGTTTCGAGGACGGCGAGGAACTGCGCGGCAAAACACTGCACCCGCACAAAGGGAACGCCCCCCTTTTCTGGCTGATTCCAGACGACTCGGCGTCCAATGTGGTGCGTGCGCTCATCCCGGCGGTGGCGGCGAAGGCTGTCTATTCGCCGGAGGAATATGCACGGCGGGAGACGGCCCGGCGTCAGGAATACATGCGCAAGCATGTCGCGCGGGGCTGCATCGAGGAAGAAGCCCTCGGCGATTACTACTTTGCGAAACACGACTACCACCGCGCTGAACAGTACTACGAAATTGCTGCCGAGAAGAAGCCAGCGGATGCACATATTGCCAAGCGCCTTGCCGCCACCGCCTTCAACATCGGGGTAACCCATGCCCGCGACCACGACTACGAGTGGGCATTGCGTTGCATGGAGCGGGCACAGAGCTTTGTGCCGGAGCACGAAAAGGCCCGGCGTATGGCGGAAAAACTGCGCGCCAAACTGTGAATGGGCGGGCGCGTGCCGGCGTGTAGCTTGGAACCGGGCCACTGAGTTTGGCGGATGCTCTGTAATGACGAGACACACCGGACGGCCCCATAATGCGCAGAAACCCGCGTTCCCTCTGGACGCCATGCGTACAAGCCGCCGCACTTTTTTGACACGATTGGCACAAACAGGCTTAATGGCAAGCGGAAATGCCAACCGGAGGGAAGGTGCCCATGAACAAAAACCGCAGCGTTAACAGACGGCAATTTATCGGAGGCGGCCTTGGCGCTGCCTCGGCCCTTGGCTACAGCCTCATGGTCAACGCCGAGGAACTCATCCACTTCGATCGTGATACCCGCGAGCTCGATGAAATCCGCGACACCATGGATGGCGTGTCGCCGCCGGGCATCGAAGAGCGCATCGCCGGGGAACCGCACATGCGCGTGGTGCCGCTCGAATGCGACTTCTGCGTGGCGGGCGGCGGCATGGCCGGTGTAATCGCGGCGTTGTCAGCGGCGCGGCACGGCGCGAAGGTCGTCCTTGTTCAGGACCGGTCGCGCCTGGGCGGCAATGGTTCGAGCGAGGTTCGTATGCATATCGTCGGCGCTGACATGTCAGGCGGGCGTGCCGGCTGGCGTGAGGGCGGCATACTCGAGGAACTGCGCCTCGAATACATGGCGCACAATCCCCACCAGGCCTGGGAGATGTGGGACTTCTTGCTCTACGATAAGCTGGTGTCCGAGCCGGGCGTTACTCTGCTGCTCGATACATCCGTCTGCGGCGCGGAGGTGAAAGACGGGCAGATTGTGGAGGCGCTCGCCCGCTGTGACAAGACCGAGCACCTGTACCGGATCAAGGCGAAGCACTTTGCTGACTGCACGGGCGACTGCCGGCTCGGGCTCGAGGCGGATGCGGCCATGCGCACGGGCCACGAAGCGCAGGCTACATTCGATGAGCCGCTTGCCCCCGAGACCGCCGGCGAGGACACGCTAGGCTCGAGCATCCTGTTTACCTCGAAGGACCAGGGGGAACCCGTACCCTTCACCCCGCCGGCATGGGCGCGAAAAATCAGGAAGGAAGACCTCAAGCACCGCGGCACGGGTTCGTGGGAGTTTGGCTACTGGTGGATCGAGTGGGGCGGCAAGCGCAACGCCATCTACGACAATGAGCGCATCCGTTTCGAGCTGCTCGCCATCGTTATGGGCGTTTGGGACTACATCAAGAACTCGGGCGAGCACCCCGACTCCGCCAACTTCGCCATGGATTGGGTGGGCATGATCCCCGGCAAACGGGCGAGCCGGCGCATCGACGGGCCGCACATCCTCACGCAACAGGATTGCGAGAGCAAGACCGGGCCCTTCAAGGACGCGGTATGTATCGGCGGTTGGTCGCTGGATGATCATCCGCCCGGTGGCTTCGATGCGACGGACCAGAAGCCCTGCCGCCAGATTCGGCTCGACGAAGTATACGACATTCCCTTGCGCACGCTTTTCTCGAAGAATATCGACAACCTGTACATGGCCGGGCGCAACATGAGCGCGTCGCACGTGGCCTTTACCTCGACCCGTGTCATGGCGACCTGCGCCGTCGAGGGACAGGCCATCGGCACGGCGGCGGCGCATTGCGCGATGGATGGGGTGCTGCCGAAAGACCTTGTCGCAGCGGAACAGAAGATTGCAAACCTGCAACAGGTGCTGCTGCGCGACGACCAGACCATCAAGAACCTCGGCAACCAGGACCCGAAGGATCTCGCGCGCAAAGCCACGGTGACGGCCTCGGGCTCGGTGTCCGGAAGCAGGCCGGCCAACGTGATCGATGGGTTCGTGCGCGACATGAACGGCGAGTGGAAACACCGCTGGGGCGGGGCGATGGAAGACGACGGCGCCTGGCTGCAACTCGCGTGGGACGCGCCGCAGCACATCGGGCATATCCAGCTCACCTTCGATTCCGGGTTCTCGCGCCCGCTCACGCTGACCGAAGAGCGAGGATATCGCGCACGCATGCATATCGGACCACAGCCGGAAACCGTGAAGGACTACACGGTCCTGGTGCAGACGTCTGGCGGCCGCTGGCACGAGATTGCGCGTGTGGCGGGGAACTACCAGCGCCTGCGCCGGCATACGTTTTCGCCTGTTGATGCGAAAGCCGTGCGGATTCATTGCACGGCAACCAATGGAAACCCCGAAGCGCGCATCTATGAAGTGCGGTGTTATGGGTAGCACAGGCGCGTTTAGGTAAGGAGTTGACTGCATGAAGTACCGGATTGCTGTACTGATGTCTGTGTGCGTGCCGCTTTTCGCCGCGGGATTGCCGGCCTTCGCTGACGCGGCGGCTGCCTGGACGTACGATGCCCCGGCGGGGTACGTGGATTGTTCGCCGGTCGTTGCCGATCTTGATGGGAACGGCGCAATGGACATCGTCGTAGGGACGACGGCGGGGCAGGTGATTGCGCTCGATGCGCACGGCCATGAATTGTGGCGGCAGGATATGCAGGGGGTGTTGAATGTGGCGCCCACTGCCGCCGATATCACCAGTGGACCGGAACCGGAGTTGCTGGTACTCAGTATGGGCGGAAAACTTTACTGCCTCGACGGCGCCACGGGTGGCCATATCTGGGAGCAGTCGTTGCCCAGCGACGTCGAGTGGGGCATGACTGCTGTGGTTGTGGCCGATCTCGACGGGGACGGAACCAAAGAGGTCATCGCGGGAGACGGGGCGGGACACGTATTGTGTTTTCAGAATGACGGCGCGCTGGCCTGGTCTTGGCAGGGCGATTTGGGCGCGGTCCAGTGTCCGGCAACGGGCGATGTGACCGGCGATGGCGCTACAGATGTTGTGGTCACCGGAAAAGAGGGTGCCTGCGTGCTTGCGGCGGACGGTACGGTGCTGGGCAGCATGGATGAAGGCCCGTGCTCGAGTCCTGTCCTGGCCAACCTCGACGACGACCCGGCGATGGAAATTGTTTTCGCCGTGGGCCGTGATCTTAAGGCCTATGACGGCGCGGGTTTTGATCAGCGTTGGTCCCATAAAATGCCGGGGGTGATTGACAGTGGCCTCGCCGCTACAGATATCGACGGCGACGGCGCGGTGGATATTGTGGCCGTGGATCTGCTGGGCCAGGCGGTGTGCCTCGGCCATGCGGGCGGCCTCAAATGGCAGGCGGACGTCCGCGAGCGCGTACGCCGGTCTCCAACGATCGCCGATGTGGACGGCGATGGCGCGTTCGAAGTGCTTGTCGCTGGCTATGACAGCACCCTCTATGTATTCAATGCTGACGGCAGTCTCGCGGAGAAAGTGTCGCTGAACGGAGCCACGAACGCATCGCCCACGCTATTCACCGCCGATAACGCGCTGCACACGGTGATTCCCACCGGCGGCGGCGCAGTAAACGCGTGGACCTGGCCGAACGCGAAGGCGGACGCCGCTATGCCGTGGCCCGAATACCGCGCCACGGCGGCACGTATCGGCCGGGTGGCGCAACAGGATTCTGAAGGGGCGGCCATTGCCAGCGTTGATTTCGGCCCGCTCTACGTGGGCCACAATGAATTCCGTGCCACCCTGGACAATCCTGCGGAGGAGCCGGTGGTCCTCGAACTCGAGGCCGTGATAAATGGCGGCGCGCCTTCGGTGAGCACCGTGGAATCCAGCACCGTGACCGTGTCGCACGTGCTGCCGTATCAATTGCAGGGCGACGCGGCGGTGAACATCGCGCTGCGCTGCACGGTGCGGGTGGACGGCGAGCAGGTGGACCGGCGCGCGAAACGCGCCTACGTGGTGCCCTTTGAAAACGAATTTGCGGACACCGCCCGCCATGTAGCCCAACTCGCGGCCGCCGTCGATGCCTTGCCGGACAGCACCGGCATGGACGCGCGCCTCGCCTTGCTCCAGCAGCGCTACGACACGCTGCGCGAGCGCAAGGACCGGGCCGGCGCTCTGGACGATGCGGCGCGGCGTGCTTTCCGGGACGCGGTACACACCCTTACGGACGATCTTGACCGCGCGGTGATCATCGCCGAGGCGGCACTCGCGGCGGAGGCGCCGGTGTTTATTGTGCCGGCGAACCCGTGGGCGCCGTTCGGCGGCATGGATGAACTGGTGGAAGGCCGAACCGCACAGGGCGCTGCCGCGGTAACGGCGTTCCAGGGCGAGATTGAGTCTGCCGCCTTCAACATCTTCAACTGCTCGGGCGCACCGCGCACCTTCCGGGTCGAACCGGGCGCGTTCGCGGCCGGGGAAGACAACACGGAGGAGAACGCCCTTACCGTGCGAGAGGCGGTGGCTGTGCCGACCGACATGCTCGACGTGGTTCCCGACGCGCTGCCCACGCTCAACCAGGGCAATCTGCTCACCGTGCCCGCGTGGGATGCGCGGCAACTCTGGGTGACCGTGGATAGTGCGGGGCTCGCCCCGGCGACATGGGAGGGGCGCATCCGCCTGCGCAGCCTCGAAGTCGAACCGCTGGACCTTACCGCAGAGATGACGGCCGAGGTGTGGCCAGCGGCCTTGCCGGAGGATCAGACCCTGGGCCTGTGTACCTGGGGCTACGTACACACCTCGGTGCTCAAGGACCAGCCCGATACGGCACTGCGCGACAAGGTGGACCACGGAGTCAATATATTTGTGGGGCGCTTCTTCCCGCAGGCAGAATTCGACGAAGCCGGCAACCTGACGGGGGACATCGATTTCGCGGAACACGATGCCTACGTGAAGGAACGCACCGGGCACGGCATTATTTTGTTCTGCTACTACCAGCGGGCGTTGCGCGGGCCGGCCAAGCCGGGCAGTGACACCTACCGGAAAGCGCACATCGCGTATTTGCGGGCGTGGGTCGATCACCTCGAGGAACTGGGGCTCGATTACAGCGACTGGGCATTGTATCCGGTGGACGAACCGGGCCTCAAAGATGGGCGCGTCGAGGACTACCTGCGCTATGGCAAACTGGCCCGGGAAGCGGACCCGAAGATTCAGATGTACACCGACCCGGTGAGCCGCATCACCATGGAAGAGCTGGAGGCCATGGCGCCCTATGTCGACATTTGGTGCCCGAACCGCGGCGGCTTCCTACTGGACGAGAACGCGGACAAGCTCGACTTCATGAAGTCCACCGGCGCCACCATGTGGACGTACGAGTGCGAGGGCTACGCGAAGCATCAGTCGCCGCTCGGGTATTACCGCGGACTCGCCTGGCTCTCCTGGCATCATGACCTCACGGGATTCGGTTTCTGGTCCTACTGCACCTCGCGCAACGACCCGTGGTTCAAACCAGAGACGCGGCTGGACTACCTGCTCATCTACCAGGGCAACGGCGTCGTCACGAGTAAGCGGTGGGAAGCGGTGCGCGATGGCATCGAGGACCACGCCATGCTCGTGGCACTGCGCGAGGCGGCCGAGAAAGCCAGCGCCGCAGGCAACCATGCGGACGCCGTGGCGGAGGCCCGTGCGCTGCTCGATGACAAGGCGGATGTGATTGCAGCATTCTGCGGCCTCGATGACGACGGCACCCTGCCGGGAGCGGGCGGCATGCCGGAAGTCCGCCGCGTCGCGGACAAGCGCTGGGCCGAAATCCAGGCGGTGCGCGCGGAGATGGCGGAACTGCTGGCAAGACTCAAGGAATAGGAGGCCGGCCGAAGCAGGAATGTTGTCCGGTGAAAGACACGGCCTAAACCGGAATTTAGACCGTGCCACACACCGAAGCAATAGGTTCAATGTGTGGCACGTTCTACGCCGGCAGGCGTAGGGCGTGTCCCGTCGGTGAACGCCACGTGAGGAGGTAATGCATGCATCGCCTGTTGCCACTTCTGCTTTTCTTCTTCACATGCACCGCCACCTTCGCCGACCCGCTCCCTGGCACTGCCCCGCTCACGTTCGATGGCGACCCCGGCATCGAAATGGTCGAAGGCATCCACGCATGGCTCGACCATGCGGCCGCGGCATCAGTGCAAAACCGCGCGCAATACTGGGACCGAGACCTTTCCTCCCCCGAGTCGTACGAGAAGTCCATCGCGGTGAACCGGGAGCGCTTCAGCGAGTACATCGGGATGCCGGGCGGCGTGCCGCCCTTTGCGCCGATGCCGCCCGATTACACGGCCGGCCCTCTCGGAAATGTGCACTTTCTTTCCGCTTTTCCCGGGGTGAATGTGGCGTATAGCGCGGTTGGCGGCGAAGCGCCCGCGCCAGGCGGTCTACGCGTGATCTTCCTGGGTGATTGTGATTGGATGGCGGGATCCGGCGCTGAGTGGGCGGCACACATCGAGGCCGCACGGCGCCTGGCGGCATCGGGGATTCACGTCTACGTGCCGATGCTGATCAACCGCAACGACACATACTCCGGCACTCCCAACGTGCGCATGACCAACCAGCCGCACCGGGAGTTCATCTACCGCGCGGCGTTTAACCAGGGCGAGCACATAATCGGCTATGAAGTGCAGAAGGTGCGCACGCTCGTGGACCGGCTGGAAGAAGAGCGCGATGGCCCGATTGGACTTGTGGGCTATGGTGAAGGCGGGCTCATCGCGCTGTATGCGGCGGCGCTTGATTCACGCATTGATGCCGTCATGGTCTCGGGTTACTTCAAGCCACGGGACGGACTGCACGCGGAACCCATCTACCGGAACGTGTGGCGCTTGCTGCGTGAGTTCGGCGATGCGGAAATCGCGAGCATGGTGGCGCCGCGCAAGCTGATCGTCGAGGCGAGCGGCCACCCCGATGTTACCGGTCCGCCGCCCGAAGAGGGCGGACGCCGTGGCGCCGCACCGGGAAAAATCACTACGCCGGATACCGCGGAGGTTCGCCGAGAGGTTGCGCGTGCCCGCGCATTGGTTGACGGATTGACTGAAGAAACATGGTTAGCGTTCATCGTCCCGGAAGATGGCGTGCCCTTTTCCGATACAGCGATGCAAGCTCTTGCCAATGCGCTGGCGGGGGCGCCTTTCGAGTTGGCTTCCGCCGAAAGTGCAGCACCCCGGTTCATGCCGCGTAAACCGGGATCTGTCCAGGAGACACAGGTCAAGGAACTTATCGCGCACACCCAACGCATAATGCGCGACTGTAAGCACACGCGCAAGGAGTTCTGGACGAAGGCGGACGACTCCTCGGCCGAGGTGTTTGAGAAATCCGCGCATTGGTACCGCAAGTATTTTCACGGAGAGGTCATCGGCAAGCTGCCAGCCTCCGGCATTTCTATGAACCCGCGCACGCGGCTGGCCTTCGACACCGACGCCTACACGGGCCATGAGGTCATGCTCGATGTCTACGCGGAGGTCTTCACCTACGGCTTGCTGCTCGTGCCGAAGGACATCGGCGAAGAGGAGCAACGGCCGGTGGTCGTCTGCCAGCATGGACTCGAGGGAATGCCGCAGGTGCTGGCCGACCCGCGTGTCGAACACAAGGCCTACAAGCAGTTCGGCTGCCGTCTCGCGGAGCAAGGTTACATCGTCTACGCGCCGCAGAATCCCTACATTGGCGGCAACCGCTTCCGCCAGATTCAGCGTAAGGCGAACCCCTTGGGCTACACCCTGTTCTCGTTCATCGTCGCGCAGCACCGGCGGCACCTCGATTGGCTGAAGTCCCTGGACTTCGTCGACCCGGACCGTATCGGCTTCTACGGCCTGAGCTACGGCGGCAAGACGGCCATGCGCGTGCCGGCCATCCTCGAGGACTATGCGCTCTCCATTTGCTCGGGCGATTTCAACGAGTGGATTTGGAAGATTGCCAGTGTCGAGAAGCCCTTCAGCTACATGTTCACCCACGAATACGAGATGCTCGAGTGGAACCTCGGCAACACCTTCAACTACGCCGAAATGTCATGGCTCGTTTTCCCGCGGCCGTTCATGGTCGAGCGCGGGCATGAGGACGGCGTCAGCATCGACGAGTGGGTGGCCTATGAATACGCGCGCACGCGCCGGCTCTATGATAAGCTGGGATACAGTAACGGCACGCGCATCGAATACTTCAATGGTCCGCACGCCATAAACGGCGAAGGAACTTTTGCGTTCCTGCGGGAGTTTCTGTGGGAACAAAACGAGTGAGGGATAGGACATGAGCATCAGTAGACGCGATTTCTTGAGACACACCACCATTGCTACGAGCGTCGCTGCGGCGGGTGTATCGATCAATGCACGCGGCGCGAACGAGAAGGTGGTTATCGGCGTGATGGGCATCAAAGGGCGGGGCAATTTCCTGGGGCCCGAGTTCGCCAAGCGCGAGGATGTGGAAGTGCGGTACCTCGCCGATCCGGACAGCCGCCTGTTCCCGAGCCGGATCAAGGCGGTGAATGAGGTGAAAGGTGACAAGCCGAAGGCCACGCAGAACTTCCACGAGATTCTCGATGACCCGGAAGTGGATGCCGTGGTGCAGGCGACGCCGGACCACTGGCATGCCCTGGGAACGATCCTCGCGTGTCAGGCGGGGAAAGACGTCTACGTCGAAAAGCCGACGGCCCACAATATCTGGGAAAGCCGCAAGATGATCGAGGCGGCGCGTAAGCATGAGCGTGTGGTGCAGGTGGGTGCGCAGAACCGCAGCGCGGAGTATTGCTATCAGGCGCGGGAACTCATCGAGAGCGGCGGCCTGGGCGATGTGCATTTCGCGCGTGTGCTCAACAGCAAGCATCGCGGGCGCATCGAGCCAAAGCCCGACGAGCCGGCCCCCGACGGTGTGGATTACGACATGTGGCTTGGCCCCGCGCCGAAACGCCCATTCAACCCGATCCACTTCCACTATACCTGGCACTGGATGTGGCCCTATTCCGGCGGCGACATCATCAACGACGGCGTGCATCAGATCGACATCGCACGCTGGATGATCGGCAAGGACTATCCGAAAGCCGTGAGTTCCGCCGGCGGCAAGTTCGCATTTGCGGGCGATTCCCAGGACGCGCCGACCACCCAGACCGTCAACTGGGAGTACGACGACATGATCATGGTCTTCGAGGAGACCTTGTTCACGCCGTATATGAAGAAAACCCCTTTCGAGATGCGTGACACGGACAACCTGCCGAACTGGCCCTTCAGCGGCACACGCATGGAAATCTACGGCACGAAGAACATCATGTGCCTCAGCCGCCACGGCGGCGGGTGGCAGGTCTTCGACGGCAACGGCGAGTCCGTGAAGATTCAGCCCGGGCGGTTCTCTCCGTCGAACACGGCGCATATCGCAAACTTCATCGACTGCATCCGCTCGCGGGAAATGCCGAACGGCGACGTCGAGAAGCTGCACCTCTCGACCTTGCTCTGTCAGTACGGGAACATCGCCTATCGCACCGGCAGGCGCCTCCACATCGACCCGGAAACCGAGGGTTTCAAAGACGACGACGAGGCGAACAGCTACGTGAAACGAGACTACCGTGAACCCTACGTCGTGCCGGAAGAGGTGTGAGCGAAAAAGGCCCGCTGTTATGGCTGGGCGCCCGGCCGGGCCACTGCGTTGACCGTCAGGTCTCCAATCCGCACTTGATGAATTGGAGACCTCCGGTCCCTCAGACCCGGCCGGAACTGACAGCGCATGGTATTCTATGGGCGCAGCTCTTGTACTACCGCGCTGTTGGTGAAAAAGTGAAGCAAAAAGGGGACTGTCCTCGCGAGTCCGCGAGCAGGGACTGACGGATGCGGCAATCCTGTCGGCCGCCTCACGTGAAATGGAGGTTCTCACGGACGGCTTGGACCTCTACAGGTCGCTTCTCAATCGAGGGGTTCCAGTGATGAACTTCACACACTTGCGCAGCGTGGGCTGGCTTGACGATTAGATCAGGAAGTCGTTGCGGATGAACGAGCCCATGTTTGTGCGTTGTGCATCAAGCGCGCGCCAACAGTGTTTCGAGGGAGGACATGGCAATGAAAATGTATGGTTACATAGGCGGCTTACTGGCAGTAGCGGGTGCGAGTGCGTTCGCAACGGCCGCGCCGCTCGATGTGGCGGTGGTCACGGGAGGGCACGGCTTCGAGCAGGAGGCGTTTTTCGCCATGTGGAAGGCCATGGACGGCGTGGACTGGACCCACCTCGAGCACCCCGATGCCAACGCCATCTACGAGACGGAAGGCGAATTCCCCTATGACGTGGTCGTGCTCTACGACATGAACCAGCGCATCAGCGACGCACAGCGGGAGGCCTTCGCACACCGGCTGGATGCGGGCGAGTTCGGTCTGGTGATACTGCACCACGCGTTCGTCAATTACCAGGACTGGCCGGAGTATGAAAACATTCTCGGGGGGCGCTATTACCTTACCGACCGCGATGGCCACGCACAAAGCACCTACGCCCACGATCAGCAGATTCCCGTGACTATCGCCGCACCGGACCACCCGGTTACCCAGGGCCTGAGCGATTTCGAGATCGAAGATGAAACCTACAAGGGCTACACCGTGCAGGACGGCGTGACCCCGTTGCTGCGCACGGACCATGAGAAGAGCGCGTCCGTCATCGGCTGGACACACGATTACGGCAAGGGCAAAGTCGTTGCTATCCAGCTTGGTCACGGCGCCCAATCCTACGCGAGTCCCGACTACCGGCGGCTCGTGCAGAACGCCATCGCGTATGCGGCGCCAGCCTGGACACACAACATCGACACGGCGGCGGCGTGGGAGAGGGGGGAAGCGGTTGCCACGGCGGCCATGGCCGCATCTGATGTGGCCGGTGGGTACGACCTCATGGGCAACGGCGCGTTGCTCCTGGTCCGGCCGGATAAAAAGAAGCCCTTCTGGTATCAGGATGGGTTTATTGAAGAGGGCAGTTGGACCTCGGCTTGGATATCCCTCCCGGACGGCGCAGCGCTAACGGCGGTCGAAACGGAAGTCTCAGCATACGGCCAGCCGCAGGATATGGCTGCCGGCTGGACGAAATTCGCCGGCAACCCGCTCGTGTGTGGGGCCGGCTGGAAGCACGCCACCGAACAATCGCTGCAACTGCCGGAAGGGTGGAGCGACCGCCCGAACGATCAGTCCCTCGAGCGCGGCCATGGCAAATATGCCGGCCAATGGTTGCTCTTCTACAACATCGGCGGTTGGGCCGTGAAGGGCTGGGGCATGGCCGCGGCGGATTCGCTCGCGCCGTTGCGTGAGGGCGTGAATCCGTTCAAGGACCCGGTACGGCTGTTCGAGGGGACCGGCGGCACCCATGCGCCCAACGACTGGATATTCGCCGAGGGCCGCTGGCTCGCACCCGACGAAACCAAGCGCGCGCCCTCCCACATGTGGGCCAGCACCGGCCTCGAAACGTGGGAGAACCTCGGGCCCATGGAGGGCATCGTCGGACATGACCCCGGTATTGTCTATGATGGCGACACGTACTATCTCTTCACCGAAGTCGAAGGCGGCATCGGCCTGTGCACGGCGAAGCAGGCGGAAGGGCCGTGGGACGATCAGGGTGAGGTTCTCCACCTGGGAAGCCACACCGGCGACCCGGATGTCGCGTTCTTCAACAACCGCTGGCACATGTTCTACGACGACGGTCCGCACGCCCACTACGCGATCGGCTATGCCTGGACCACGCCGCAGGAGTTTCCCCGGAATTGGCGCCTCGTGCGCAAAGTCTACGGCCCGCACAATCCCGAGCAGGGCCAGCTATGGGACGACGACACCCCCGAAGGCAACGAGTTCGGCACGGGCGACGCCGATATGGCCGTCGAGGACGGCTTCCTCTACCTCACGCACGAGCGGCCGGTGGGCATCGCATGGAAGGAATTGCAGCTTGAAGACCTGGCGGACCAGACCGCCCGGCTGCGCATCGAGGCGGACACCAACGGGGATGGCACGCCGGATGCGGCAAGCGGCTGGCGCGATCTGGCCGGCGGAAAATACCACATCGACGACTGGGCCGCCAATATGACCGGCGACCTGCGTTTGCGTATCAAACTGGCCACGCAGAATCCGGCGGAATCACCCATGATTACGCGGCTATGGCTGCAAGCCGACGGAAATGCGGCTACCGTTCCTCGATAACGAACCCGATTTCGCCGGCACGGGCGGCGGCCATGGCGCGAAAGAACCAGCCGGGACGGCGGTTGGTGAGGCGTTTGCCCAGGAAATTGACCGCGCGCATGGGCAGACTCGGGTAGGCCTCGCCCAAGATATCGACCACGCGGAAATCACTGAGCAACCGCTTCCATTCCTTTCCCGGCCACATGCGTTCGTCGCCATAGACCCCGCCGCGCCAGTAGGCCGTGGGCACGGTGAAGATCACCCGGCGCGCCACGCGGAGTTGGGCGTGCAGCGCGCGCACAATATCCGGCGGGTCGAAGTGCTCCAGTAAACCCTGGTGAAAACACGCGTCGAACGCGCCCTCGGCAAACGGCATGGCGAACATGTCCCCCTGCACCCAGCGCACGCCCGCATCGAAGGCGTGGTCGAGCCGCTGGTCCTGCTGCAGCACACCGAAGTCGTAGTCGAATCCGGTCACTCGGTAGCCGCTTTGATGAAAAAGGATGGACACCGCGCCGGTCCCCGTGCCGATCTCGAGCAGCCTTGGCCCGGGTAACCAGCGCCGGCTCCACGCGATAAAGGCCGACATATTCGTCAGGTGGGCATGGATATGCGGCAGGGTCTGTGCGCTCTCGTAATAACCGGCCCAGGTTCCCAGGCGCGCCTGGTTCTTCGCGGTCATATGGGGCGGTTTTTGTGTGGGCATGGCGGTATTCTCGCGTCCTCTTCCAGACACGAGAATACCACGCGGCCTGCTTCACCGGCTATTGCCAGTGCCTTGTGCAGGCCGCGCCTCACGGCAAGCACTGTGGGCAAACGCGCCAGGACGCCGCAACGGCCTATTCATTCAGAATGAACGTCACCTTCATGTCGACAAGGTACTGAACGGGTTGGTTGTTCTCGACTTCCACCTTGTGTTCCTTGATCCAGACGCCCTGGATGTTCTCGACGGTCTTGCCGGCGCGCTTGATGCCGCTCTCGATGGCATCCTGAAAACTGTTGGGGGAGGATGAACTGATTTCGATAACTTTTGCGAGTGCCATGGGGAGATCCTTTCTACTGTTGCACCGGCACAAGGCCGCGTGCAGATGCCGTTGTTCCGTAGCACCTGTTGGTTGTGCAAGGCGTGTGCCAAGGCAGAAATGGCGGCTGACAGTGGCATGCCTTCCATCTCGCTGTTTAGGAACCGCACGGACTGCATGGATGGGTAACACCGCCGCCCACGAATAAGGGGACGGAGCGAGTGGGGTGCATAGCGCATGGCCCATCTGTCTGTCCACGGCTAAGAGCCATTTGCGAAATAGCCCTGTCTGTGATGGGGCGGCGGCAGCGCACTACACCACATTGCTGGTGCGCCAGGTTTTAGGGAAAATGAGGGAGAGTCCACGCGCTCGCCAAGGCATACTGCCACGGCCGTGCCTACCTGAATCCGCAGGCAGATGCGTAAACACAACGCCGCACTTGACGGCTGGCTCGCTTGGTTCTGTCCCCATTTTCCGGTGTTTCCGGAGCGCCGAAGGTGCGGGCCGTTGGCCGTGAAGAGAGCGCGGATTCTATGGGCGTTGGGCTACCGCAGCCATAATCGCATCAACACCATGATGGGCGAGCAAAACGGGCCAGACGCACACTTGCAACCCACGGATTCTCGTGAAGCCCCCTTTTTTATGCACGAAGCGGGCTTGGGGTGACAATGCCCGAAAAAAGGATAGAACGCACCTGGAATGCGGCGATACCAAGACTTTCTTGGGGTGAAGGCCAATCAGCCGCCCCCGCAACTCCCCAGCCATTCAAGACTTTTCAATCTCGCAATTGGCTCAGGACGCAAAAAGGTTGACCCTCACCGCCGGCATCTGCTACACTCCGCGCTCACACATGCCACCATGCGTACCCGTAGCTCAATTGGATAGAGCGTCTGGCTACGGACCAGAAGGTTGGGGGTTCGAGTCCCTCCGGGTACGCCATTCTTTTTCTCTTCCAATCGCCCCAGTTTGCGCAGATACCCGCATGAATAGGGGCGATTATTGATATCTACCCGTTAAACAGTCCCATTGCTCTGCTTGCCTGTCTTGTTGTCAGGAATTGCAGGAAATTGCACCTTTAAGCGCGTATCAGGGGTAGTCATAGGGGTAGACGGGGCGTTTTGCCCGCCCCCCATCACCACCTTGGACGGCCGCTATGGCCTCTTGCTCGGCCTGCGAAGTGTCGGCACAAGGAAGCGCCGCAATCGCCTGGGCAATGTCCAGAGTTTCCAAGTTTTATGGATATCTCTGTTGCTGCTGTTTCTGCGTTGGAGTTCAGGGTGGGTGCGTTCGCGGGATTAGCCGCGCTCTTCAATGCCGGGAATTGGCAGAAATTTGCCGGTGGCACCGTAGGGCGCGCGGCATGCGATGAGCTTGCGGATTTGCGCCTCTTCGAGGTGTGTTGGGGTGCCGTGTTGGTAGAGCAGGTGGAGCACTTGTGCGGCGTGCTCGAGTTTTTCGAGCTTGTGGTAGGCCTCGAGGAGGTTGGCGCCTGCGGTGATGGCGCCGTGACGGTATAGCAGGATCGCGTCGCACCGTGCGATGTGTGGCCGCAGGACGTCAGCGCCTTCTTTCGTGCCGGGGGTGGCGTAGGCGGCGGTGGGGATGCCGCCGAGTCCGACGACGACCTCCGGGAGGATGGGCGCCTCGAGGGAGATGCCCATGAGGGGGAGGGCGGTCGCGGTGATCGGGTGGGCGTGTACGACGGCGTGGATGTCGGGGCGTTCTTCATAGGCGGCGAGGTGCGTGAAGAATTCGGAGGTCACTTTGCCCTCGCCAGCGACCTTTTCGCCGCGGCCGTTGGCGATGACCAGTGACTCGGGGGTCATGAACCCCTTCGATATCCCGCTCGGCGTCACGAGATAACGGTCGTCCCCAAGCCGCACGCTCACATTGCCGTCTGACGCGGCGATCAGGTGCTGTTCATACATGCGCCGGCCGACCGCGCAGATTTCCTGGCGCAACGCCGCCTCGTTCATGGGCGCTGGCCCCATCAACGGTTCTCCTTGCGTGTCCGGAACACGGCGTACCACACCCAGAAGGAAATGGCGAAGCACAGGGCCAGGTGCAGGCCGGCGGTGCCGAGGTATATCCGCAGGCCGCGGCTGGCGAATTTGCCGTCCCACAGATAGCCCGCCGCTTTGGCGTAGGCTTGGTAGATGCGCACGTTGCGTGTATCCGCACGCACCATTGGCCTGTCTTCCGCGGCGTCTTCCGGTGCGTTGGCTGCGCCGTCGGGCATGTGGGGGCGAATATTCACGGCGGCGGTATTGCCCATGTCCAGTGGCGCACGCGTGATAACCTGCTGCACCTCGATGGTGAGCAGCGGAATCCAGCATGTGAGCAGGAGCGTGGCCGCGTAGTTTACCCAGAACCAGCGGTTCAAGAAGACATCGCGCATGGTCAGGCGCGGCTTTGGCGGTTTCGGTTCTTCGGACGGCACGTGCCCGCACTCCTAATCTACCGGTGTACACCAGTGCCGGTATGTTTCGATTTTGCCCGTGACCACCCGGAAATAGAGGTCCTGCAGTTTCTTTGTCATGGCGCCCGGTTTGCCATCGCCCACCAGCCGCCGGTCCACCGAGCGGACAGGCGCCACCTGCGCGCCGGTGCCGCAGAAGAACAGCTCGTCGCATACGTACAGTTCCGTGCGCGCCACCGCCCGCTCGATGACCTCCATGCCCAATTCTTCCGCGGCAAGCTGCATCACGGTGTTGCGCGTGATCCCGACCAGGATATCCGCGGTTGGCGGGGGGGTGATGAGCTGTTTTTTGTACACCATGAACAAGTTCATGGCGCTTCCTTCGGAGACCGTGCCGTCTTCGCGCAGGAAGATGGCCTCATGAAAGCCAGCTTGCTTGGCCTCCGAGGCCGCGAGGGAGGAGTTGATGTAACTGCCGGTTGTCTTCGCCCGGCTCGGGATTGCGTTGTCCGAAAGCCGCCGCCACGACGTGATCGCCACGTCGAGTCCATCAGTGATGTCGACGTACTCCCCGAGCTTGATCACGTAGCAGCAGAAGCTGCTTTCGACGCCGCGCACCGTCGGACCGAGCGAGTGTTCGCTCTTGTAACAAATAGGCCGGATGTACACCCCTTCGCGGAAACCGCTGCGCCGCGCCAGTTCGACGCAAATCTCGGCTATCTGCGCCGGCGACTCGGGAATGTCCATACACAGGATGTTGAAATTGCGCGCGAACCGGTCGACATGCTCCTGCAAGCGGAAGATAAGAAGGCGCTCTTCATCGGGCGACCAATAGCCCCGTATGCCTTCGAAAAGGCCGGTGCCATAGTTGAAGGCATGGGTTAGAATGCTGACTTTTGCGTCGCCCAACGGCCTGTAATCGCCGTCAAAATAGACGGTGTCGCCCGGTTGCATCGCTGCCATGGAAGCGCTCTCCGTTTGTTTACTGCATACCCCTGGGGCGTCCCCTCTTCCGCATGACTATGCGTACAAGCCAGCAAAACCCGGCTCGCCACGCAACGCACCAGTATTGCCATTCGCTCCGGCGCGATGCAAGTACGTTGCGGAGATGCCTGCGGTGTGCAGTGGGGTTCAGGAAGTTACGAAATGAGGGATAACAGACTGCGCATTACGGAGCCGGCGGCGGGAAGAGGGCGGTCATCGCGTGGTGTGTATTGCGCCAGGCCGTCAGAAGGCATAGCGCCGGCGGAAGCCGTGTGGACCTGTGGGCGTTGTGCGCGTTTGCCGGGGTGTTTTGTGGCGGGCATGGCTGGAAAGTGCTGCTGGCCACAATCTGAATTCCACGCCACAAACCTGCACGAAATTGCATTTGCGTGTGGGTGTGGTGGTGTCGCGGCCGTGTTTTTCGATGTGATGCGCGTATATCTTAATCCGAATAAAGCGTATATATCGCTTGCTAAACCAGAAAAGATGTGTTATAAATACTATATATGCCATGCAACACCAACTGAGGGGAGCTTCATGACCCGGTGCCAACGCGCTCGACGCCTTCTACTTGCCGTGGTCTTGGCCACTGCTTTGCCTGCGATCGCCGCCAGTCCCATGCGTCAGGTCATGCCCGAGGAGCTCGCCGCAAAAGGAACGCCCGCCGCTACCCACCCTGTCATGCGCATTTCCCCGGAAGCGTGGGAGGCCGCCGTGCGCGCCGTGCCGACGTTGCCCGTGCCTTCACGGAAAGCCGATCTGCCGGGGAGCGTGGACTTGCTGCCGTATTTCGACTATGTGGCCGTCGAGCACGACCAGGGGGTGTGCGGCAACTGCTGGGTGTGGGCGAGCATGGGGGCGGTACAAATGGCGCTGAGCACGCAGTTTGGCGTGCGTGATCGGTTGTCGTTCCAGCACTACACCAGTTGCTACGACGAGGGCTTCGCCTGTCACGGCGGCCTGGCGAACTGGTTCGCCGCCTACGTCAACCGCCTGGGCTATGTTATCCCGTGGTCGAATCTGAACGCCGATTACCAGCAGTACGACCCTGAAGACTACGAGAACGAGCGCCCCGCGGTGCCCTGCCACGATGTCGAGACCGCCCCACGCTACCTCCTCCAGAGCTGCAGCACCTATCGGGTGCCTACCTTCGAGTATTCGGAAAAGGGACTCACCAGCGACAACCCCGCCGCCGTGGCGGCCATCAAGGGGCAGCTCCACGCCGGCAACGCGGTCGTCCTGGCGTATTACATGCCCAATGAGGACAGCCTTCATGCCATGTTCAGCTTCTGGGAAGACTACGGTGAAGACACCTACCTGGATGTCAGCGCCTGGAATGGCCGCACCTGGGACCCGGACCATGCCGGCGGCCACGCCGTGCTCATCGTGGGCTACACGGAAGAGGCCTGGATCATCCTCAACTCGTGGGGCACCATGGAAGGCGGGCGGCCCAACGGGCTCATGGCCTTCGGCCCCAAGGATGAAATGAACTACGCCGCCAGCTATACCCATGAAGGCGAGCAATCGTCCGTGATGAACTTCTTCGTGCATCACGTCGGCTACAACGGTCTCGACTCCGACGGCGACATGGTAAGCGATGCCGCCGAGGAGCGCGCGGGTACCGACCCCTTCGATAGCACGGACACGCCCGAAATGCCCCTGCCGTGGATAGGCGCTGCCCTCGGGTTGATGCTGGCCGCCGTTCATGCGCTGCGCCGCCGCCGCACCGGTTGACGCCGGTCCTGCCTTTTGCACAAATAGAGCGATAATACACAGCCATAGGATGTGCCGCAGCGGCTTGCCGCCAATCTCACGCCGCAGATTCTCCTCATTGATGCTGTTATCCGTGTTGCAATTCGTGTAATTCTTCAGCCGTATGGCGCAAGGGAGCGCACGTGTTTTCGCCAATCTGCCCTGTGATAGCGAATACCGGTCGTGCGATGGGGATAGCCATGCTGTTGGCGCCACTTTGGACTGCGGGGGCTTGCCACCGCTATTGCGCGCGTGGGCTGAAGTGCATGCATTTGTCCAAGGCG
>CAZMVU010000080.1:0-20090 GCA_964569295.1 uncultured Nitrospirales bacterium | reverse complement strand
GCTTGGGAACATCAGTACGCTGTCCATAAACACCCAGGGTGACGGTTCACCCGCCACCGGGCAGCGCGCCATCGAGTACACCATCCAATACGAGGTGCCGGACCCCGAAAAGCCCGGCACCCCGATTGTCCTTTCCTCCTGCAAGCGCACGGTGACCTGGGCGCTCGCCTCATGCAGTGTGACCCTTGATCCGCCGCGTCCGGAAATCGGCGGCCCCGTCGACGTGCGCGTATCGATTCGCGGAGCAATGGCCGATCCGGACAACGGCCGGTTCGGCCTGCTCACGAGCGATGCGGCGAACTGGGCGGGCGATATCGTGCTCGCCAGCAGCACGCCCAATGCGTTAGTCGTCGATGGCGCCGTGCGCTATGAGCCCGCCTTGCAGATCGACGCGTGGAGCGCGGACGACGCCGGCCTCTACGAAACCACGGTCACCGGGCCGGGGCCGGAGAACTTCAGCCAGTGCGGCGCCGCGCCTGCCAGCGGCGACCCCGCTGTGCACAGTGCGGACTTCGACGGCGACAACGCCATCAACTTGACCGAACTGTTGCGCATCGTGCAGTTTTTCAATGCTGGCGGTTTTGCATGCGCGGACGATCCCGGCGCGACGGAAGACAGCTACACGCCGGGGCCGGGGACAAACCACTTGTGCATGCCCCATGACGGGGACTACCTGCCGGCCGGCCCGGACTGGCGCTTCGAGCTTACGGAGCTGCTGCGCATTGTGCAGTTTTTCAACTCGCAAAGCTACAGCTACTGCCCCGGGGAAAATACGGAGGACGGTTTCTGCCCAGGCGCGGGACCATGAAAACCCGCGTTGCGTTTCCAGAGCCGGCGGTCTACGGCAGCCGGCACTCACATGTTTTCCTCGCGGCGAAAGGCCATGGCGGCAGTCAAGATAAAGAATAGCAAGGTGTACAGGCCGCCGCACAACACGCTGAGGGTGCGTGTGCCGCTGGGCAGGTCCCCGGGGATCAGCAGGGTGAAGGGCAGCACGGCAATGGCGCCGGTGCGGAAGTCGGCCTCTTCGGTCAGGATCAGCACGCCCAGGGGCAGCAGCAGAAATAACCCGATGCACAGGATGTACGCGGCAATGATGGCGGTGGCGGTGCGGCGTGCGAAGGCGCCGGCCCACAGGCTGATGGCCAACAGCAGCAGCATGGCCACGAAGAACTTGATGTAGAGCATAGGCACGCTTATCTCGCGCGCAAGGTCGCGGCCAAAGGGCGCCATGATAAGGTACAGTGGCAGGGTAACGAGAAAAAGCGGCAACAGGGTCACGACGCCGGCCAGGTACTTTCCCCAGGTAACCTGGCTGGGCGTGAGCAAGGTCATGCGCAGCATGTCGAGGTTGCCCATCTCGCGCTCCCGGGCGAAGCTCGTGGCCACGCTGGCCGGGGCCAGCACGAGCACCGCGCCGAACTCGACGACTAAGCCTAGCGTCACAGATACGCGGTTCATCACGCAGACGTAGTTCACAATGACGCAAAAGACAGCGAATACGATTATCAGCGGCAGGCGAAACAGTCCCCGCCCGCCGCCCGCGGAAAGCCGCTCTTTGTAGTACATGGGATTGACATAATTCGCGAGCGGCCTGAAGTGAGCACGCCGCCAGGGCAGGAAACCGCGCGGGCGCTTCGCGGCGGCGTGCCGTTGCTCGATGGGCTGGCGCAGGCGCAGTGTCACGAGCAGCATGCACACCATGATCCAGCCGCCCTGGTACAGCAGGGTATGCCGGAACAGCGCCCAGAAATCCGGGTTTCCGGCTGCCGGTATGCCCTTGATGGCGCCCAGCAGCATCCAGAGTGGCATGGTGTACAGGGTGTCCAGGTAGTAGGCGTAGTAGGCATTGCCGCGGAATCCGAGAATCGCGAGCAGCGGACCGTGGAACACACCGAGGAAGAGCAGCACGGTCACGTAGGTGAGAATGAAGGCGGTGCGGAACTGGCGGATGTGGGCGGAAAATACGAGCCCGATGCTTGCCATAGCCAGCACGCCCACCACGAGCAAGGCAAAGCACGCGGCCACCTGATGCCATTCGACGCCTACGAAGTACAGCGGAATCGCGAACAAGGGCAGCGCCGCCACAAGAAACAGGAGGAAATTACCGACCACATTGGCCAGCTTGGCCACGGCTATCTGCCATGGGCGGATGAGCGTGTTCGCGAGCAGTTCGTAGTTGCCGCTCTGGTGCTCGGTAAGGATGGCGGCGGCCCCGAGCGGCGGCACGAGCAGGAACCCCACGAAGTACAGGCTGGCCGTCACCGCAAAAACCCACACGCGGCCGAGCTCCATGAGCGCCGCAGGATTCCGGACCATTGGCTCACGCAGCAGGGCATAGGCCAGCAGGAAGGTCAACAGCCCGAGGCTCACCGCGAGCAGGGCGAAGGTCTGCCAGCGGCGTGCGCTCGTGAGCAGTTCGCGGCGCAGCAGGGCCACGCCGGGCCAGGGCTTCATGCGTGTGTCCTTTCTGCGGGTTGGGTTATCCGGGGCGGTAGCGCCAGTGGAAGAGTCTGCGCCCCACGACAAGACCCAGCGCCGCCAGAATAGAGTAGACCGCCATGCTCACGCCCCAAATGAGGAAGCGGCGCGGCCGGTGGAAGAAGCTGTCCGAGGCGCCGGGCTGGTCCACGGCGAGCCAGCACGCCATAATCGGCGAGGCAACCTGCGCGATGTCCCGCCCCAGGAGGTATTGGCCGTAGAGCTTATCGAACTCGGGGGTATAGCGCCAGTTCCAGTTGTACTGCTGCATGCGGTAGGGACTCGGCCAGACCGAGGCAGCGGCGCGCTCCGCCAGGAACCACGGCGCGATGAGCAGCAGCGCGCACAAGGCGTAGCTCGCCACGAAACTGGGCACCGTGCGCCGCGTGAAGAGGGCGCCGGTCAGTGTGAATGACAGCACGCACGCACCCACGACCGCTAGCGTGATCGTGCCTATCAGCAGCGCCGTCAAGACGCTCAACCAGGTGACAAACGCGCCGAGATGCATGGCGACGATGGTCACCCCCATGCCAACCACCACCGCCGGCAGCAGCATGGCAAGAAAGTTGACCGCGGCGCCGGCGAGTTTGCCCGCGAGCACTTCGTCGGGTGAGAGCAAGGTCATGCGGAGCATGTCGAGGTTGCCCTGGGTATACTCGCGTGTGAAGAGCGCGGCCAGCAGGGCGGGTCCGAACACCACCGCCGCGCTCATGCTCAGCATCATCCCCATGCCCAGGAGCTCGCTTTCATATTGCCATTCGAGCGCACCCAGCGAAAAGAGCAGCATGTCGAAGGCGACGAACACATAGAAGATGCGCACCAGGGTGGTCGAGCGGCCGAGCAGGCCGAAGCGCAGTTCCCGCAGCCGCATCGGATTCTGGCCATCGGGAATCGGGCCTGGGCGCTTTGCCGGATCGATGAGGTAGTAGGGCACGCGCCGCGTGCCTACATGGAAGAGCGTGTCGCGGTTGCGGCGGCGCGGCGGCGTGGACACCGTTTCTTCCGGCCGGCGTACATGCCGCAAGGCGCCGTAGAGAAACAGCACGGCAAGGCCGCATTGGTAGGCGATGGCCGGGTGCGCCACGAGCGGGTTGGCGATGTCCCCCGGCGCGAACACGAAATCATGCACCGGGCTGACAATACGCAGCAGCTTCAAGGGACCGTAACCGGCGCCGGGGAACAGGTCCGCCAGGCCGTTGATAAACTGCATGGGCAGGTCAATGTAGGGGATATCGTAGAAGAAGGTGCTCGAGAGCAGTTCGAAAAAGAGCCCGATGATATAAAAGGGCAGCCCCTGGAAGGTAAGCATGGCAACATAGGCCACAGTGATGCACACCACCGTGCGCTTGAACCGCGCCGACGCCCACAGCCCGCCCGCCACGCAGGACAGCGCGCTGGTCAGCACCAGCAGCGCCTGGTAGACCAGTGCATTCGCACTCACCCCCACGAGAAAGAACACGATGCCCAGCAGCGGGAGCGTGGCCGCGACGACCAGCAGGTAGATGCCGAGCGCATTCAGCGCCTTGCCCAGTACCATACCACCCGGGCTGATGAGCGTGGTGCGCAGCAGATCGTAGGAGCCGCGGTCGCGCTCGGTGGCGAAGGCGCTGCCCGCTACCGCCGGGAGCAACAGCAGCCCCGTCGCGAGCTGCGCGAGCCCGATGGTTTGCAGGAAACCCTGCGAGAGATCGGCGGCGTTCGATAGTGCGTCGGCCATGTCTTCCGGCCATTGGCTCAGCACAAAGACCGACACGGCCACCAGCAGCAACGCCATGCTCAGGTAGGGCGCCCAGGCGCGCAGCGTGGTCAGGAGCTCACGGCGCACCAGCGCGCGCCCGCCCTGCGGCAGCCACGAGAGTTGTTGCGTAAAGATGGTGCTCACACGCCCCCCTTCGTCACATGGAGGAAGACTTCCTCCAAGGAGCCTTCCTTCTCGCTGAACCCGACCACGTGGACCTTCCGGTCGATGAGCGCCTGAAGAATTTCGCCGAAACGGGTTCTTTCATACACGGTCTCGATGAGGAACTCATCGCCCGTCTGTGCCACTTCCTGCACACCGGGAATGGCGCGCAGCGTGTCCGCTGTCGTATCGTCCGGGTTCAGCACCTGCACACGAAGCTGGCGCGCTTGGCGGATGCCGTCGAGGATGGCGCGGTAGTCGCCGTCGGCCAGCAGTTGCCCCCGCTCGATGATGGCGACCTTGTTGCACATGTCCGCGAGTTCGGAGAGGATGTGCGATGAGATGAGGATGGTCTTGCCCATGTCGCGCAGGGTCTTGAGCAACTCCTTGATCTCGAGGCGTGCGCGCGGGTCGAGCCCCGAGGCCGGTTCGTCCAGCAGCAACACCTTCGGATCATGGATAAGCGTCTTGGCGAGGCAACAGCGCTGCTTTAACCCGCGGGAAAACGCGCTCACGAAATCGTCCGCCCGCGAGGTGAGGTCGGTCAGCTCGAGCACATCGTCGATGATAGCGCGCCGCTGTTTTGCGGGAATCTTGTAGGCTGCGCCGAAGAAATCGAGGTACTCCTTGAGGCGCATACCGTCGTACACACCGAAGAAGTCCGGCATATATCCCACCACACGCTTCACCTCGTAGGGCTTGCGGGTGACATCCATGTCCATCACCTTCGCCGTGCCGCCGCTTGGCGCGAGCAGCGTCGCGAGGATGCGGATGGTCGTGGTCTTGCCCGCGCCGTTCGGGCCGATGAACCCGTAGATATCCCCCTCCTCGATGGTGAGGTCGATCCCCTTCAGCGCGAGGAGCTCCCGGTACCTTTTGTGCAGTCCCGTGATTTCGATAACCGCCATGTCAGGGCGCCTCCGTGTTCGGGCCTTCGGGAAGAAGCAATTCCGCCGCGGGATAGACATGCAGATCCGGCGGCCTGCGCAGCCCGGCCGTCTGCAACTCGAACCGCACTTGCCCATCCGCGGGCAGCGCGTGTGCCTCGAGCGGGATTTCGACGTGGAACCGGCGGAACGATAGGCGTTGGCTTTCGTTTGTGGCCACCAGGCGCTCGGGGTTGATGGGTATGGCCACGCCGGTCTCCATGCCCGGCGCCGCCGTTGGCACGAGAATCAAATTATCGGCCAGTTCCGTGGGCGTGTACAGACCGAAGGGAATCCATACCTCGACAACGAGGCGGGCCCCGGCAACCAACGGGAGAAGACCGCCCAACTCGGCCACAATCTGTACCGAGCCGCTGTAGGTGAGGTTTGGCGCCTGGTTGAAAATTTCGTGTTGGTGCAGTTGCAGCGGCCCTTTCCCGTCTTCGTTTGTCATGCGTTTGTGCTGTCCGATCGCGGTAATGGGCACCGGCACACGTCGGAAACCTTCGTAATCCGGCCCATTCGCGCTGTGCGCCGGTGCGCCGCGTTCCCGGGCTGCCGTTTCCGTGGGCGGTGCTGCCGGACCTTCCCAGTCAAGGGTGTCGAATTCCGTCTGTGTATTGGCCAGCGGCAGCCGCGCGATCACGAGCAAGGCGTGCAGGTTGGCCTCGGCGCCCTGCTCCGGCACGAATGCGCCCAGGGGCGGCGCATCCGCATAGGCCAGGAGATACGCTTCGTCCTTGTTGGTCTGTTGGCTGGGCGGCGGGGATGTGTTCGGGTCGAACGAGAACAAGAAGGTGCGGAAGCTCTCCCGCCACCGGGCGAAGCCCTCGTTCCCGCCTGGCATCCCCTGCGCGGCGCCGCCAATACCCGGCGGCATGGCCTGGGTTGGTTTCATGGTGCCGCTGCCTGTGGACTCCCAGCCCGTGTCCGTCTTTTCCAGGGGCACATAGGCGTCGTTGTACATCACGATAACGTCATTGAAGGGGATGCCCGTCTCGTTTACGACGGCCGCTTCGATGCGGGCGCCGGCGGCATGCGCCGTGCCGCGCAGTGCGCCAGGCAGCAGAATACGGTCGTCGATGCGCAGCAGCCGCATAGCGCTCGCGCCGATATGCATGCCCTCGATGCGCCCCGGATCACCCTGGTAAAAGTAGAAGGGGCCGGTTTCACCGCCGCTCATGCCGCCGAGGTAGGCCTCGAAGCCGGCGGCCAGGGCTGTGTCGCGCGTGAGGCCGCCGCTGTAGGTGGCGCTGCCCTTCGCCAGCACGCCCACGAGGCCTGTGTAGGCGCAGTCGGCCTCGCCCGGCATGGGACGCGTGTGGCACGGCACGTGGAGCAGTTCGATCTGCTCGAGCTCGGTGCGCCCCGCGCGCCCCTGGGTGCCGTAGAACATGGCATAGCCCGTGAAGGCGAAAGACAAAAGCACGAGGCACACCCAGGCGTACTCGCGCCGCTTATAGTAGTTCCAGAACACCCAATTGCCTACAATGGCTACAAGAAAGTACAGCACGAGAAACATGATTACCGACGCGGCCGGCACCAGCTCGACCCCCGCCACGAAGGGCAGGTGATAGAGCGATCGCCGGGCATTGTGCAGGTTGATTTCGGGCGGCGCGTTGCGGTTCTCGTTGAGCTGGCGCCAGAGCGTGTGGTAGCCGGTGTTCCGGGTGAGCAGGCCGCTGGCGGCATCCAGCGCGAACGTGACCACCTGGCCGTCGCCCAGGGGCCGCCGCACCGCGAGCACCGGGTCGCGGCCAAGCCGCGCCACGTACTCCTCGACGGGCGTCAATGTGGCGAGTTCGCCGCTTCGTTCCGGGTGTGCGTCCGCATCGGGCGCCTGTGAGAACACCCGCGCCGCCAGCTCGTCCTCGCTGTAGGTGCGCTTCGCGCCGATGCTCACCCCCGCCAACTCGGCCACCCAGGAGTCCGCAAGGCGGCCGGCATGCTCTCCCGTGAACACCGCCAGTGTGCCGCCGCCGCGCACGTAGCGCTCGAGCACCTCGCGGTGGTGCGGGCTCACACGCTCCGGGTCGATATCGCCGAGAATAATGACATCAAAGGGCGCGTAGCACTGGGGCAGATCCGCGAGGAATTGCAGTTGCCCGCTGTTCAAGGTCTCGCGGTAGTAGCGGACATCCTGACCTTCGTAGAGCGCGCTGCTCAGGAACCCGTAGTGCTCCGGTTTGTCGTCGAGCACGAGGCACAGAAAGTCCTGCGCGCCGATGGGCGTAATGCCCATCCAACTGCGCCCCTCCTCGACCTCGCGCGCGCCATGGTACAGCCGCGCCTCGATCCGCGCCGTGTTCACGAACAGGCAGTGCAGCCGGAACCGCTTCGTCGAGGGCGCGGGACTTTGCGCCGGCAGCCGGTAGATGGGGTGTTGCAGGCGGTCCGCAGCGTCGTAGAGCCGCACCTCGACGAACCCGTCGATGTCGCGCAACCGGTTTTCTACCAACACGTCGACCGGCGCCCACGCGCTGTCGCGGTAGGCGGTGCCATGGTTGATGAACAGGTTGACGCTGATCTCCTGCGCCATTGCGCCGGTGCAGACGAGCAGCAGCAAGGGCAGAAGAACACGGACGTAGCCGGCAACCTTCCAAATCGATTCGAGCAAACAAAGGGACTGTCCTCGCGAGTCCCCGAGCAGGGACTGTCCCTTTCTTTGCGGCTTGTGGAGAACACACGCCGAGCAGAGGACAAAAAAGAGGGACAGTAACCTTTTTTTGCAAAATCGCGGGTGTTCGGTCTGTTCAGCCACAAGATTGCAAAAAAAGGTTACTGTCTCACTTTTTTCTCCCGTCATAGCCATGCCCTCCTGCTATACAGCCACCACTCGAATACCAGAACCGCCAGGCCGATTCCAAGCGCGAGCCAGCGGAACTCTTGGTTGTAGCGTATGGCCCCCGTCTGCGCGGTGAGCTGGCCGCGGCCGTAGGGCAGCGTTTTGGCGGGTGCGATGGCGGACTCGCCCTTTTCCAGCAGGTTCGCCGCATAGAACCGCGTCTCGCCGCCCCAGCTCACGCTGTAGGCGCCGGCGTGCGTGGCGCCAGCGAAGTATACCGGGCGCTGCGGGTCGCGTGCGAGAGAGTACGTTTCGCCCGTGGGCGTGCGCACCGTGGCCGTCGCGCCGGCGTCCTGCTGGTCCGCCTGGATCGGTGGAATCTCGATGGATTCGCCGGTGGCAATGGCGGTCTGCGAGGCGGGTTCCCTCTCCGGTATCCACGCCAGCAGGTTCTGGAAGAACAGCGGGAACGACAGGTGCAGCGGCCAGTTGCTGTCCTCGAGGTCGAACGCGATATACACAATGGCCTGGCCCCACGCGCCCGCCCCCGGCGTGCTGTGGCTGAGATCGGCCATGAGCGCGCTGTCCTTTGTGGTGAGCAGGGGCGTGGCGCCCTCGGGCAGGATGACCTGCCGCGCCGTACCCACGCGCAGGTTGGCCGGGTTCAACAGCCGCATGAGCGGGTGCTCCCGGGCGGTGGCCAGCACCGGCGGATTATCGAGGCCGCCCACCACCTCGAGGCCGGAAACCGGCGGCGGCGCATCCACGAACACGAGCGCGCCTGGCGGCAACGTTTCCGGCGCCCAGCCATTGAAGATGGTGAGGCCGTAGTTGCCGGTGGGGACATAGCTTTCCGGCCGCGCCCGGCTGACCTCGACCTGCGGGTCCACCTGCAAGACGCGGCGCAGGAAGTAGGCGCTCAGCGCATCCGGATCGCTCACGATAAGCACACTGCGCCGGGTTTCCGGGTAGAGCGTGACCCACGCCGTATTGTCTACGGCAAGCGCGTCTTCCCCATCGATCACCGCGCGCAGCAGGCCCTCTTCCATTTCCGGCAACGCGAAAACCTCCTGCACCGTTTCGCCCGGCGGCAGCGTGATTTCCTCGACCGCCAGGAGCGTGGGCTCGGCCTCGGGCGTGGGCGTGTAGTAGAGGGACAGTGTGGTCTGGCGTGGTGTGTCGGCGTCGCTATAAAGCTGGATGAATACCTGCCGCTCGCCGGCCTGGGCTTCGTTGCGGCGCACGCTCAGCGCCACGATGCCCGCGTTGTCTCGCGTTTTGCCCACGCCCATATACGTAATCTCTGTGTTCACCGTGCCCAGGAGATCGGCATCGGCAAGGTTGCCGTCGCTCAGGAGCACCACGTGCATGTCCTGCACCACGGTGGTGATATCCGGGTTGTCCGGCGCCAGGGAACGCACCACATTCGCCACATCGCGGATGCGGGTGCGCGTGTCCGCCGGCGTGATGCTGCGGACCGCCTGGTGCAGCCGCCTCCTGTCGTCGGTGAATTCGCACAGGACGTCCGCCGACTCCGCAAAGGACACAATCATCATGCGGCCGCCGTCCTGCAACTGGTCGATAAGTTCGTGCGCCTTTTCCTTCGCGGTGTCGAGCCGGGTGGCGCCGTCTTCCTCGATGGCCTGCATGCTCGCCGACCGGTCAATGGCGATGCAATGGTTCGTGCCCGGCAGGGCCTCGCTCTGCCTGAAGGGCCGTGCCAAAGCGATGGCCAGCAGCACGATGGCGAGGATTTGCAGGAAAAGCAGCAGGTTCGCACGCAACCGCTGGAAGGGGGCATTCGCCGTGAGGTCGTGCAGGCGCTTGCGCCACAGCATGGTCGATGCGATGGTCACCTCGGTGCGGCGCAGCTTCAACAGGTAGAGCAGCACGATGATCGGGATGATCCCCAGCAGCGCCAGGCCCGCCGGCGACAGAAACACATTGGCCAGGTATCCGCCCAGGGCGTTCATTTGAGCATCCCCCCGCGCCGCAGGATGTCGAGCGTGAGCTCCTCGAGCGGGGTGTCGCTGCCAACGAGGAAGTGGCCGGCGTTGCGCGCGAGGCACCAGTCGCGCACGCCCTGGATGAATTGGTCGCGGTTGTCGGCGTACTGCTTCAAGAGCGCGCGGCTCACGGAAATCTCGACGGCATGGCCGGTCTCACAGTCGATGAGTTTGAGATCGCCCGACAGGTTCGGATCGCGTTCTTCCGGCGCGAGCACCTGGACGACGTAGAGTTCACTCCGCGCACTCACGAGGCGCTTCAGACCGTCGGCATAACCGCCCTCATCGAGCAGATCGCTGATGATTACCGTCACGCCCGGGTTGCGCTTCCTCAGCGCGTGTGCCCGGCAGGCCGCCTCGAGCTGGGTGCCGCCTTCGGCTTCGAGCGCGTCGAGAAAACCGAACAGTTTCCGGGCCGAAGCTTTCCCGCGCATGGGCGTCATGATCCGGGTCTCCCCACCCGCAAACGCCGTCACGCCGACGCGGTCATAGCCGCCCAGGCCGATATAGCCGATGGCCGCACCGAGGCGCTTGGCGAAGTCGAGCTTGGTGGGCGTGCCAAAGCCCATCGAGCGGCTCGCGTCGACGATGAGGTGGAGCGTGCAGTCTTCGGTCGCTTCGAAGAGTTTGAGGTAGAGCTCATCGAGCCGTGCATAGACGTTCCAGTCGATGTGGCGCAGGTCGTCGCCCTGCACGTAGTCGCGGTAATCCGCAAACTCGACGCTGGCGCCCCGGCGTTTGCTGCGGCGCTCGCCTTTCGACACTCCCATGCGCACGCGCCGCGCGGCGAGGGTGAGCCGTTCGAGCCGGCGCACAAACGCGGGCTCGAGCAGTGGCGGCTTGTCTGCGGTTGCGGACATCAGGCGGCGGCCTCCCCGGCTTTCACATGCTTCAGCACGTCATCCACAATGCGGTCGGGCGGCACATCGTCGGCCTCGGCCTCGAAGTTGAGCAGCACCCGGTGGCGCAACGCGGGGTGCGCCGCGGCGCGGATATCGTCGAACCCGACATTGAACCGGCCGTCACGCAGCGCGTTCACCTTGCCCGCGAGTATGAGCGCCTGCGCCCCGCGCGGACTCGACCCGAACCGCACGTACTGTTTCACCAGGGGCGTGGTAAAATCCGTGCCGGGCTGGGTGGCGAGCACGAGGCGCACGGCGTAATCCGCCACGGGCGGCGCGGCGATGACATCGCGCACGAAGCCCTGCCAGCCGGTGAGTTCGTGCCCGTCCATGACGCGCCCACCGCGTAGTTCCTCGCGCACGGTCGTGCGGGCGAGAATCTCCATCAATTCCTCGCGGCCGGGGTAAGTCACCAGGGCCTTGAACAGGAACCGGTCGAGCTGGGCCTCGGGCAGCGGGTAGGTGCCTTCCATCTCGATCGGGTTCTGCGTGGCGAGCACGAAGAAGGGCGGCGCGAGTTTGTGTATCGTGCGCGCGACGGAGACCGTGTGCTCCTGCATGGCCTCGAGCAGGGCCGACTGGGTCTTCGGCGTGGCGCGGTTAATCTCGTCGGCGAGGATGATGTTTGCGAAGATGGGCCCGGGCCGGAACTCGAGGGTACGCGCGCCGCCCTGGGACTCGACCACCATGTGCGTGCCGATGATGTCCGCCGGCATGAGGTCGGGCGTGAACTGGATGCGCGAGAACTCGAGGTCGAGGGTTTCGGCCAAGGTGCGCACGAGCATGGTTTTGCCCAGGCCCGGCACGCCCTCGAGGAGACAGTGCCCGCCGGCGAACACCGAAGTGAGCACGGTATCCACCGCCGCACCGGCGCCGCCCGAGGCCGCATCGCCCACGATGACCCGGCCCACGGCCGCACGCACCCGCTCGAAGGCCTCGCGAAAAGCCGCTGCTTTCTCTTCCACACTCATGGCCTCTTCTCCTTGTCTTCCTCGTCGCGTTTCCATTGTTGCTGCGCGCGCTCCTTGGCTTCCAGGAGCCGGCTTGTGTAGTCCGACCGGCCGCGCCTGGGCGGCTCCGTTTCTTGGGATGGTTGCTCCGCGCCAGAGGTTTCTTCCGCCGGCACAGGTGCGGCCGGCGTGGGCCGCGCATACGTGGGGGCCTGCGCCGGCCCGATCGCGCGGCCTTCCGCGGCGTAGTAAACACCGGTGGCGGGCGCTTGCGTAGGCCGGGGCGGACGGACCAGCCGCTTCATGCCGGGCAGGCGCCGAAGCATGCGCAGGCAGAACGCGGCCACCACCGCCATCGGGATCACCACGCGCCGCACGAGAATCTCGAGCGGCAAGAGACATGCCGCCAGGATTACCAGCCAGTGCCACATGGGGTGTACCGTGGCCGAGGCCTCGAGCCCGTGCCGGAATGGCGAGTCGCCGGGTGCAAGCACCTGCCCGCCGCCGATGGCCGCCAGGCTCTCGAGCCACGGCAGGTTCGCCTCGTGGTAGGCGTATTCCCGGGCGTAGTCCACAGCCAGGCCCGCCGGCGCCATGTGCGCGTTGCCCTGCGGGTCCATATAGGTCACGTTCGCCAGGTAGACCCCGCTCTCCACCGCGGGGAACGTGGCCTCGTAGATGCCCGGGCCCGTCTGCTCGAGATCGAGCGTGCGCGGCCCGGTGTCTGGCGTGGTGACAACGGCCTTCGGCTGCAGGAAGTTCACGAACTGTCCACTCCGGTCGACGGCATCCACCCGGATGCGGCCGCGGTTGTCTTCGCGCGTCACTTCGACCTCGAAGTCGCCCGTCGCGATACTGCGCAGGGTGTAGCGCACGGCCTGCACCCAGAACGGGCGGTACCCGTCCCACCCGAGCCACTCGCCGGCCCAGCGCTGGGACGCGTCGGAGGTGAAAGCCACGCTTTTGCCCAGGCCATAACGCCAGTGGGCCAGCACCGGGTCATCCTCATGCGAGGCCAGCGCTACGGTGGTGTTGTCTTTCGGCGTGGTTACAACATACCCGTGAAGGGGCGGTAACGCCCCTGCGGTGATCCCGCGCAACACTTCCGACTCATGCTTCGGGACCGGTGTGAAGTCCTCTTCAATCACCATATTATTCTGCATAACGAGCGCTTCTCTCGTGAAAAACTGCGGAATGTCGTAGGGATTGTCGGTGAAGTAGTAGCGGCCCCCGCCCCCCCGCGCGATAGTTGAAAGCAATTGCTGGTCTGCGTCGTGACCGAGGGCCACGGCAGATACCGTTATCTTTTCGGCCGCCATTTGTTGCATGATGCCCGCGAAATCGCCGGGCTGAGAATTGCCGTCCGACAACACGATGCAGTGCTTGAGGTTTGCGGAATTCTGGGAAAGTGCGTCATAGGCTTGTTCGAGGGCGGGGTACATATGGGTGCCCCCGCCGGCCCCGATGGCTCCAATGGTCTGGATGATGCGGCTCTTGCCGGCCGCGGGTTGCATGTCCACCACCCAATACGAATCGCCATCGAAGCCGACGACGCCAATGTAGTCCTCAGCACCCAGGAGTTCGACCGTTTCGATAGCGGCTCGCTTGGCCATCTGCACTTTTTCCCCGGCCATACTGCCCGATTTGTCGATGACGAGCACCAGGGCGCAACTGGGCATGACCTTGCGCTGCTTGATGTCCATGCTTACCGGGAGTGCCTCCTCGACGGGGGTCTCGTGGTAGCCGCCCGCGCCGAAGGCCTGCGGGCCGCCGACCATCACGAGGCCCGTGCCCTGGTCGCGCACGAGCGCACCAAGGATGCCGAGCTGGCCGCGGGTGAACTGTGTGCTGTTCACGTTCGCCAGGACGATGCTTCCATAGCTGAGTAGGCGCCCGGGTGACGTAGGGAACGCGAAGGGGTCGATGGTGGTTACGCGCAGGCCTTCCGCCTCGAGGACCTCGGCGAGGTGCGCCACCTCTTCCGGCGCGTTCGCCACAATCAGCACTTCGGGCGCGCCGCGCACCGTGGTAAAGGCGCGGCCCGTGTTGTTCTCCGCGATGCTGTCGGCGTCGCTCTCGATGCGCACCTCGTATTCATAGGCGCCGGGCGCCAGCAGCTCCTGGTTCAACACGAACACATTGTCGCCCTGCTCGAGCATGACCCGTTGCGGGGGCAGCGCATCGCGCACGCGCTCGCCACCGAGGCCGGTCTGGCGGTAGATGCGCAAGATGGCCGGGCCGGGGCTGGTCGCGTTTACCACGATGCGCAGTTGCGCCGGCTCATCGGCGGCTGTGCGCTGGGGCGCGCGCACCTCGCGGATGCGCACCTCCCGCGTGCCGCCGATACGGATGGGCACGGCATCCAATCCGACGCCGTCGGCCTGGGCTACCTTGGCCTCCTCGAGGGCGGCGCCGGTGGTCTCGTTGCCGTCCGAGAGCAGCACGATCCGCCGCATCACCCCTTGGGGAAACGCCGCCGACGCCAACCGCAACGCCGAGGCCACGTCGGTCGCCTCGCCGTTGACATAAGAGCGGACCATGTCGATGGCGAGGCCGGGGCCCGGTTTCTGCTCGATGCTTGCGTTTTCCCCGAACACGATAATCCCCGCGTCGTCCTTGTCGCCCTGGAACTGCTCACAGAGGTTGCGCACTTCTTGCACGGCCTGTTGCCGTTGTGTCTCGGGGATGCTGTTCGAGTGGTCGAGCAGGAAGTAGACGACGAGGCGGTCACCCTTGTAAACCATCTCCATGTTGGCCAGCGCGAGGATAACCGCGGTGAGGATGAGCGCCCGCAACGTGATGGCGGTCCACTTGCGCGCGCGCGGCAGCGAGCGAATCTTCGCGCCCACGTAGACGCTCCACGGCACGAGCAGCAGCAACCACAGCGCCCAGGGATCGGCGAAGCGCGGAAACCAACTCACGCCAGGCCCTCCACGGTGAAGGCCCGCACGTGGCGGTTATCCAAGAAAGGAAAAAGAGCGGCACAGTAACCTTTTTTGTCCCTCTCTTTCGGGGACGCTGCGGGCTTTGCGCCTACATTCTTCCCTGTCCCCCCGCGCATACTACTCATTCGTGGCCGGCTGTCCGGCATCGGGCGGATTTTCGAGGACGCCGAAATACTGCCGCACGTATTCGCGGGAACCAGCGGGAATCTCCTCTTTCGTGAGCGCGGTTTCCGCCTGCTGCCCCACGCTGGTGATGGCCGTGCCCGACACCGCCGCGCCGTCTGTATCCGCCGGGGTTTCCGGCGCCGCGCGCTGCAACACGCTGCCCAGGAGCTTGCCCTTTTGTAACGTGCCCCGGAGCATGGCCGGATCGTAGTTCACATCACCTTCCGGCCTATCGCCCACGCGGTTGCCCGGCCCCTGCCCAATGCCCGGTCCTTGGCCGCTACCGGCGCATTTGCCGCACTTACCGTGCTTGAGTGTGCCCTCGCCCGCGCTCTGGCCACACGCCTTGCACGCGCCCTCCTTGCACTCCTTACACAACCCGAGCGCCTGCTGCGTCTTTCCAAGCGTTTTGCCGCAGCTCCGGCACTGGGTGCTGGGGCCGAGCACCTGCGTTTCGCATTGGGCGAGCTTCTGCATGGCGGCGTCCATCTTCGCGAGCTGCTCCATGGCCGACGCCATGTCCTCGAGCGCCATTTCCATCTGCTCGAAGGCGTCGTCGAGCGCGCCGGCAAGTTCCTGGTTGCCGGGCTGACGGCCGAGCATCTCGTTCAGGCCTTTCAGCTCTTCCGCCAGTTGCTTCTTCTGCGCGGCAGACAGGTTGTCCTGTTGCAGCTTCTGGCGCAGCGCCTCGAGCTCCTTCTTCGCGTCATCCGGGCGGCCGCGCTGGATCGCCTCGGCCACGCTGCGGGCCTGGTTAAACCGGCCGCGGCTGTCGGCGGGGCGGGTTTGCGTCTTGTTGGCGAGGGCGCCGCGTTTCTCACGCAGGCTTTCGCGCAATTTCTGCACGCGCGCCAGCGCCTGCTTCTTGGTGATCTGCTCTGTGCGCAATTCGGCGGCGGTCTTCTCGAGTACCTGTACATCCCGGGCGCCGGCATCCGCTGCGGGCAACGGCTCGGGGGGGAGCACCCGGGCCGCGGCCTCGAGCATGCGCGCCTGCTCCTCGCGCTGGGCGGCCTGGGTGCGGGCTTCGGCCTGGCGCGCCCGGTAGCCGAACAGGTCGATCTCCGGCAGAAACACATAGCCCAAGCCAAACAGCAGCAGCGGCACGGCAAGCCAGCGCATACTGTGGCTTGGCGCAAGGCGGAACATCCGCGGGTGAAGGGCGTCGAGGTGGCGGGCGGCGTCGCGGTGGACAGCCTCGGCCATCGCTTCGTTGCCGCCGAGGAAGCTTCCGGCACGCGCCTGCAAAACCAGGGACGAGGTGAACCGCTCTTTCAGCCCCAGCTTTGCATCGGCCGCCAGGGCGGCATTCAGCAGCGCGGGCCGGCGCAGCCAGGTCCACAGTGCCGCGCCCAGCACCGCGCCCAGTCCCAGGCCAAGCGCCACGGGCAGGGGATCGCCCAGTTGCGGAAAGAAGCGGGTGACCGTGAGCCAGGTGCATGCTGCTACCGCCGCCACGAGCAGTGCGCGCGCGGTGCAATCCATCCATTGCAGCAGTGCAAGCCGCCGGCGCAGTCGCCGCAGTTTTTGGACAAGAGTCGGCATGGCAGGGCCTTCCGGAAGTTGTACGCACTATGTCTGCTGTAACATCAGTATACGGCGCCAGGCCCGAGGCGGGCAACAACCTGTTTGCGGCTCCGGCATCGTGTCGCTGCAGGTGCGGCCGGTTGGAGGCCATGGTGTTGTGCCTGTGGCCTGAAGCCCGTGGTCGCACCGTGTGTAACTTCGCGGTGGGATGCTATACGTGGTGAATCAAGCCCGGGATAGGGGCGTGGTTCTTGCAGACACTCAGTCGCCGCTGGCGATGACAGGGTTCTTGAGTACGCCTATTCCTTCTACGAAGATTTCCACATCGTCGCCGGGTTCCAGGGGTGACACGCCCTCCGGGGTGCCGGTGGACACGATATCTCCCGGGTCGAGCGGAATGAAGTGGGTAATAGCGGCAATGAGGTGGGGGATGGAGAACAGAAATTCGCGGGTGTTGCCTTTTTGGCGCACATCGCCGTTAACGCGCACTTCGATGGCGGCCTCGGGCGGCCATGACAAGGCATCGCGGTGAACCACCATCGGCCCGATGGGGCAAAAGGTGGCGAGGTTCTTCGCACGGTACCACGGGTGGCCTTGTTCCATATCGCGCTGCTGCAGATCCCGGGCCGTAATGTCGTTGATGATCGTGTATCCGGCGATGTACTCATAGGCTTTTTCTTCCGGCACATCCTGCGCCGGCTGCCCGATGACCACGGCGATCTCCCCTTCGTGGTCCACGCGGCCGTAGCGCCGCCGCAACACGATAGGCGCCCCCGGGCCGATACATACACTCGCCGACTTCGCGTAGAAGACCGGCTCCTCGGGAATGGGCAGCTTCTGTTGTTCGAGGAAGGCGCGGTAGTTGCGTCCCACCGAGATGACCTTGCCCGGGTGCAGCGGTTGCAGGAATGTCAGGTTCTCGGGCAACAAATACTCCTGGAGCATGCCAGGTTTGCGCACGAAGTTGCCGAGCTGGCGGAAGAAGTCGGGCGTGAACAAGCCGCGCCGCATGACCTCCTCGATACTGTGCATCACTTGGCCGTCAATGAAGTCGATGACCTGCTGATAATCGTGGTAGGCGCGTGACACATTGATCCACTGGCCATCCATCGGCATGACCAGGGTTGCGACCCCGTCAATATTGACTCGTGCTAATTTCACGCATATCCCCCCGGATTGGCGATGCGGTCGAAATACAAGTTCATGATATCACCGGCGGGCAATTAGAACCGCTGGGTGTGTTGGGCCAGGGCATCATCGGAGGGCCCCTGTGTAAAGCCGCCGACCGCTGCATTGACGATGTTGTCGCGGCCGTCCACCGCGATGGCAATCTGCACCTCTTTCGCTACATGGTCTGCGACATCCCACACGATGGGTTCAAGGCGGCGAAGGACAGGATCGCTCGCCTCTGCCGGTCCGAGTTGGTGGGTGAGCACGGGCTGGCCGCCAATCAGCAGGCGGATTTCGGCGCCGAGGCCCGCGCCACTGAAGCGGATTACGGGCGCCTTGAGGGTGAACGCGGGCGAGGTCAGTGTGCCCAACGGGGGCGATTCCCCAGTGGCCGTGTGCAGGTGGAGGTAGGGCTTGCGGGCCTCGAAGTGGCTGCCCTTTCCGGGTGTGACGACTTCGGCCGCCAATGCGCCTTTGGCCGTCCAGCCACTGAGATTGTCCTGCGAGAAATCACTGTTCGGAAACAAGGGATCCAGAGACACCGTGTCTTGGGCGGCCTCGATGGACTGTGCGGCCTCTGGCGGATCCTCGACGACTGTGCCTTCCTCGGGGGGGGTGTCATAGGCGCGGAAATCGTCGGCATTGACAATGCCCCACGGCTCCGAGCTGTGGTCGAAGATGTAGATGCGCGCCTTTTCGCCCTGATATTGCGACACGTCCCAAACCATGCGGCGCATCGTGGGCGAACCGTCACCGCGCGCTTCGTGCGCATATTCGACGCCCACCACGAGGCGCACGCCCACCGCATCGAGATCGCCGCCCCCGATCAAAAAACCGATGTACGGTTTCTCGATAATGAAGGGCGTGGACAGTAGCGCGCCCTGGGGCGCGTTTCCCTGGGCGGCGCCGGGCTGCTGGCCGGACTTGCCCTGGTACCGTTCGTACGTGGCGACGTAGTAGTCGCCCTGGGGTTTGGAAGAGCGTTGCATATCGCGCACCGCCGAGTTGTCGCCCTTGGTGGGTTGGAATTGGAAGGCCTCCCCTTCCTGCTGCCAGTTGCTAAGGTCGCCCCGCTCGAAATCGCTGTTCGGGAAGAGCAGGGTTCCGGCATTCTGGGCGGATGCCGTGCCGGCCATGAGCAGCGATGCCAAAACCGCCAAAACGTGCAAACGCATAAAGATTACCTTCTGTTCTGCGAACGCCGAAAAACGGGGTCCGCCATTGACATAATGGCCGCAATCCCGCGCCGTCGCGGGGTTTGTGGGATTCCAGGCCGTCCAGCCGACGGGTGGGCGTTGCGTGTTCCGTGCCGCCCATGCACCTGTACGTCACCTTATGGTAGGAGACCCGGTCTCTGATTGCAAACCACGGCCCTCGCCAGCGTGGCCGGTTGCGCACGGCGGCCGCCGCGGGTAGGATACAGGGCATGGCGGGACGTATCATCTACGGGGTCAATGCGGTTCGTGAAGCACTCGACGCGGGTCGCCGGGTGAACCGCGTGTATTTGGCGCGGGAATCGCGTGCGCGCGGATTCCAGGCCGTGGTCGATCGGGCGCGTGCGAACGGGGTGCCCTTCGACTTCGTGCCCCAGGCGAAGTTGAACGAACTTGCGGAAACGCGCGAGCACCAAGGGGTTGCGGCGGCAGTAAGTCCGGTGGCCTATGCCAATCTCGATCAAGTGCTGGGCGCGTGCCCCGCCCAGGCGACGTTGCTCGTGCTGGATCAGGTGCAGCACCCGAAGAATGTGGGCATGCTTATCCGGGCGGCGGCGGGGGCTGGGGCCGTTGGCGTCGTGGCGCCGGTGCGGGGCGCGGCGCTTGTGGACGACACCGTGCTGCGGGCGAGCGCGGGCACCGCCTTGCGCCTGCCGTTGGTGGCATGCAAGAACCTGCGCCAGGCGCTACAGACCCTCCGCAAGGCCGATTTCTGGCTGTATGCGCTCGAGGCCGGCGGCGGTCAGGAGGTCTTCCTCATGGACTGGCCGGCCCGCGTGGCGCTCGTGGTGGGCAACGAGTCGTCGGGCTTGCGCCCCGGCGTGCGCAAGCTGTGCGACGAGGCGGTGGCCATCCCGCTCTCGAACGGGGTTGAAAGCCTGAATGCCGCTCTCGCCGCGGGCATTGCCTTGTTCCAAGTGGCGGCCCAGCGCCGGCGGGAGGCGTAGATGGATATGCGCAGGGTCTTTGCAGGATTGGCACGCAGCTCGGTTCTGAAGGGCATGCTATGGCGAACAGCCCCGAAAACCAGTGCCTTACACGCCATCTGGTGCATTAAAAAAAGTTACGCAATTCTTTAGCCGTATGGCGCAAGGGAGCGCACGTGTTTCGCCAATCTGC
>CAZMVU010000079.1:0-20830 GCA_964569295.1 uncultured Nitrospirales bacterium | reverse complement strand
GAATGGCGTGTTCCCCGGTTGTTGGTTCGGGGGTTCGGGGCGGCTTGGGATTAGGAGCTTGGGCGTGTTTCCGGAGCGCCGAAGGCGCGGCTCCATACCAGCCTGGGCCACAGGCCCAGGTGGTGAATGGGTGTTTTTTCCAGCGCTGAAAGCGCGCGCTATAAGAACCTATGGCTCGGGCTTTCAGCCCTGTGATTGCGGATGACGGATGACCTGGGCCTGCGGCCCAGGCTGGTATGGTACGGGCCGTTGGCCCTAAGAAACAGCCGTGCTAGAGCTTACACAAGGTGCCCGAAAAACTTCTTGTTGTTCTTTATACGAGTCAGTGCCTAAGGCACTAACCCTGGTCCTCAGGATCGGGTACGGCGCAAATACCTTCACGAGTTGCAGCAGTCGACTGGCCGCGACGTCATCCTATATGCGAGTGCGTTCACTTCCGCGAAGAGAGGGGTTGAACTGCCCGTAGCCATTTTCCCACCGGACCTCAAGGGCTTCATGTCTGCACTTAAGGATTTGTCGGGAGACAAACTTGATTTGATCATCCACAGTCCTGGTGGTCAAGCGGAGACTACGGAGCAGCTTGTGAACTATCTGCGGAAGAAATACTCGCACATCAGAGCGATTGTTCCGCAGAATGCTATGTCTGCGGCGACCATGCTCGCATGCGCTGCCGACGAGATTGTGATGGGTAAGCACTCCGCCTTGGGACCGATAGATCCGCAGTTCCGGATTGACAACCAGAGTGTGCCAGCACAGGCCATCCTTGACGAGTTCCAGACGGCTTTGGATGAGATTGCCAAGGGTGCAAAGCCAACACTTTGGATTAAACGTCTCGAGGGGCTAACGCCCGGTTTTCTGAAAAGCTGCGAAAATGCAATCGAGCTTTCTCGCGATCTTGTACGCCTCTGGCTATCACGATACATGTTCGCCGATGACCCGCAAGGAGACAAGAAGGCGTATTCCATTGCCGAGTGGCTCGGTGCGCATGCAAACTTCAAAACGCATGGGCGCCCCATTGGCATTGACATGGCATCGGAGAAGGGGCTGAAAGTACTGGCCTTGGAAGAGAACCAAGCATTTCAAGAGGCCGTTCTGTCTGTGTTTCATGCCGCCGAAGCGACTTTTGAGACAACTTCCTGCTTCAAAATCATAGAAAATCACCTCGGAAGCGGGATGTACTATACCTCAAAGGAAAAATAGGCGCGGCTACGTCTGGCCCTCGATGAACACCGCATTTTCCTTTGGTAGACATTGTTCCCTGAGCCCTTGTTCCCTGCCCCTGACCCCTTGTTCCCCATCCCCATCCCCATCCCCATCCCCATCCCCAGGAGTACCTGCATGCAGTGGAACGTGCGCCGTGCGCGCAACCAATTGAAGAAACGCGGCCTCCCGCCCGAGGCGGTCCAGGCGTGGATCGACCTGCACCACCGCGAACATTTCGCCCGCGACTACTTCCGGCAAGCCGACGGCAAGCCATGGCGCGTGCGCGGCTACCAGCGCGAATCCCTCGAGTCGTGGGCCGCGCGCAAAGTCCATTGCGACGGCCGCGACGTGGGCAAGACCACCGAGATCGAGGTCACCGCCTGCTGGGCCATGGCCGCCCGGCCCGACACGGAGATGCTCATCGCCACGCAGTGCGAGAACCACCTGTTCCCGGTGATGAACCGCCTGCTCCGCCGGTTTCAAACCACGCCGGAGTTCGCGCCGTCGCTCATCGAGGTGAAGCGCTCGCCCTCGTGGTACTTCCGTTTTTCGAATGGGTTCATCCTGTGGGGGCGTATCGCCGGGCCGCACGGCATGAATTTCCAGGGGCTCCACGTGGACTGGCAGATCGTCGACGAGGCCCAGGAGATGACCGAGACGTCGTGGGGCGAGCTGTACCAGGCGTTGAATGGCGGCGGCCGCCGCTGGGTCTACGGCGTGCCCAACGGCCTGCGCAACACCTTCTACCGCATGACCCGCATGACGGCCGCCGAACAGTATAACTGGCCGTCGTCGTTGAACCCGGAGTTCACCCCCGAGAAAGACGCCGAGCTCGCCGCACTCTACGGCGGGCGCACGGCACCGGGCTATATCCACCGCGTGCTCGGGCAACACGGCGCCCCGGCCCATGCCGTCTTCGAGCTCGACGACTACCTCGCGTGTGTCGAGCCGGGCCTCGACCACGAGAACCAGGTGCTGGGCGAAGGCGACGACTACGCACCGGCCACCCCGGAGAAGGGTGCCTACTACCTCGGCTGCGACCTCGGGTTCGCGCGGGATCCCTCCGAGTTCGTGGTGTACCGGTGCGCGCCGCCGCACTTGGTGAACGTGTTGCGGTTGCGCCTCGACGGCGTGAACTACGCGCGCCAGCAAGCGATCATCGAAGTGCTCGACGCCGCCTATGACTTCCGCCGTATCGGCATCGACTGCGGCAATGCGGGCCGTGCCGTGGCACATAACCTCATGGCGCGTGGTCCCACCTGGTGCGAGCGGGTGTCGGCGGTCGAATTCGGCGGGAGCATCGACCTCGCGCCGCTGCCCGACGGTTCACCCAACCGCCGCCGGGTAAAGCAGTACATGACCGAGCTGTTACAGCGCCGCATGGCCGAGCGCACCATCGTGTTCCCGGCCATCGCCGATCGCGAGCAGCAATATGCCGGCCACACCTACCACGTAAATGCCGCAGGAAACATCGTGTACGACAAAGGCAACGACCACCTCATCGACGCCGACCGGGTAGCGCTCCTTGCCCACTACCTCGAGACCGAAGCCTGGGAGACGGCGCCGCCGCTCGGGATGCAGGTCGGCTCTTTTCGGATTTGAGAAAGGCCTGCAACAGGGGCAACGGGAGCGCCATGCGCACACCGGTCTCTGCCGGGGTGCACGGCAACACCTTGCCCGGCCGCCGGTCCGGAGAGCGGCCACCATAGCCGATTCCGGCACGCAGTGGCCGCTTGGCGCCCCCTTACTTTGCCACTGGAAGCACCAGCGCGCTGCGGTGATCGGGCCCCGTGTGCACGGCGTTGCGCGCCTTGCGCATCGGTTTAGCCCCCTCCGGGAAGTCGTCGCCGTTATTCGGGTTGACCTCGAAACGCGGGTAATTGCTGCTCGATACGTGCAAGGCGATGCGGTGGCCTTTGTTGAACACCACACTCGTGGTCCACAAGTCCACGGTCACCTCGACCACCTGGTCCGGCCCCTCGAGGAGCGGTGCGGGTTCTGCGAGGCTGTTGCGGTACTTCACGCGGATGATGCCGTCGAGCAGGTTGATTGCGCGGCCGTCGGATTCCGGGTATACATCCACCAGTTTGGCCGTGAAGTCCGTGTCCGGTACATCGGTCGAGACATAGAGCCGTGCCTTCACCCGGCCCGTCGCCTCGAGCGGTTCTTCGAGCGGCGGCGTCATGAAGACAAGCAGGTCGTCGCGCGTTTCGCTATATTCCCGCTGGTCATAGGGCCCGAAGGGAATGAGCAGGTTCGGTCCGCCATGCGTGGGGTAGGGGTCCGCCGGGTCGAAGGTGAATGCCCGCTCCCCATTGGCCGCTGGCGCCGCGCCGCGTATCAGTCCGCCTTCAGACGTGAGATAAAAGGAAGTAGCGGCCGTCTCTACGGGTGGCCACGCCTCCGCCGTGCGCCACTCATTGCCCGGCGCGCCGGGTGCCGTGTCGTCACCGAGTGTGTAGTAATGGACCTTGGGCCATTTGTCGAGTGCGGCCGTGTCGCCCCCGAGGTGGGCAGCGAAGAAGTCATGCCGCAGGTCGCTTACGTGCAAGTCCTGGGTGTTTTCCTTATACAGGTAGTCTTTGCCATCGTACTTGCCATGGCCGCCCCACTTCATGACGAGGTAGTTGTTGCCGCGCGCGTCCTTGCTGCCGCGCTCCTCGCGCGACGTAAACGCGTCGATGGTGCCCTGGCAGAAGATGTCGTACCACGCGCCCACGAAAACCCCCGGCGCCGTGATGTCGCCCGCCTTGGCCTTGCTGTCATAGAGCGCCCAGAAGCCGTCGTAGCTGGGATGCTCCTTGTAGATGGGCACGATGTGCGGCTGTTCGATAGCCTTGAGCCAGCCCTCGAGCAGCTTCTTGCGGAACACCCCGCCGTGGTACACGACATCGTGGTACAGGCTCGCAGGGCCGACCTCCATATACTGTGCATCGAGCTTGTCCGTCGCCGGCGCAAGGAGCACCTGCGTAATGGCGAGCGCCGATCCCCCGTGGGTTGCGATATCCCCACCGCACCACGGCTGCGCCGCGATCCAGTCCACGGTCGCCTTACCGTCCATCAGCCCGGGATGCCAGCCCTCCGCCCGGAACACATAGGGTTCACCGCCGCTGTCGCCCATACCGCGCACATCCTGGATGACGGTGGCTGTGCCGCGTTCGAGGAACTCCCGCTGCGGGTTGCCGATCTCGCGGCCGTAGGTCGAGCGCATGAGCACCACCGGCCACGGCCCCTTCCCCTCCGGCAGGTGGACATCTGTCGCCAGCTTGGCGCCGTCCTCCATGGGCAGCCGGTAATGCTGCGGCTCGTTCTCCGCGCACGCCACCGGCGCTACACACACCAGCACCAGCAACACACACAACCTTCGGACCAGCGCTTGTCGCATAGGGAAGACCTCCTGTCTGGGCGGCGGCTATCATGGCAGGTTGGCAACGAGAAGCCAAGCTGAACCGGGAAAAGACGTAAACCCCAGGTCCGTGGCGGCGTTGTAGTGTGCTTGCGTAACCAGTAACGTGCATTGCCTTCGGCCACAGGGGAGTCCGCCAGGAGCGGATAAGCCTCCTTGCAAGGACGAGGAGGGGACGGGACGGATGGTTTCCTTTCACCCAGCGCGTAGCCGGGTGGGCTGCTCGCAGAGACGGGAAGGGCGGCCTGCTTCCCGTTGTGATCTACTTTGTGTCCTCCGTGCCTTTGTGGTTTTCTTACTCTTCCGCCACCTTCTGCCACGCAAGACATGCTGTTCATACGCGGAGGTCGAGTTTATTCAGCCTCGCCCTTCTCGCCTCTCCTCCCCTCCCCTCTCTTCTCTTTCTCTCTTATTATTTCTCTGTGCACCTCTGTGTCTCTGCGGTGCATATCCCCGTATCCCCCTTTATGTTTTACCTGCCTGTGTGCTTCTCTTACTCGGCTCGAGATACGCTCGCCCTCCCGTGCGGTTACTCGCCCTCCCGTGGGGTTATGCTTCCCGCATGTCCTGTAGTATCGCCACGGCGGCACTCGTGCCGAAGCGGTTGGCGCCGGCCTCGAGCAGTGCTTCGAGATCACCGTAGGTACGGATACCGCCCGCCGCCTTGACACCGAGCTTGTCGCCGACGACCTCACGCATGAGGGCGACATCCTCGACGGTGGCGCCGGCGTTGCCATAGCCGGTGGCGGTCTTGACGAAGGCGGCCCTGGACCGGGCGGCCATCTGGCACACGGCGATCTTCTGGTCGCGATCCAGGTAGCCGGTTTCGAGGATCACCTTTACGGGCACACCGCGCACGGCACGCACCACGGCGGCTATCTCGCGCTCGACATAGCCCGGGTAGCCGGAACGGAGCGCACCGATGTTGATCACCATGTCGAGTTCCGTGGCGCCATTGCGCACAGCGTCACGCGCTTCCTCCACCTTGATGTGCGCGGTGTTCGCACCGAGCGGGAATCCTATGGTGACGGCGAGGCCCACGCCGGTCCCGGCGAGCTGGCGCGCGCAGAAGGAAGCCCACGCGGGGTTTATCGCCACGGCATGGAATCCGTGCTGCGCCGCTTCCTGGCACAGGGCCGTGAGGTCATTGCGGGTGGCGGTGGCCCGCAGTTGGGTATGCTCGACCATGCGGGCCACTTGGCTGGGCGTCAATGCAATCCTCCCAAGTGAATGGCTTACCAGCACAACCTTATCTTTGTGGCGAAGAGAAGGCTCACCACGCCCCTCACAAAGACCCCAGTAGCTCTCACGAATTGGGCTGGCTGCTGGCTCAGCCGACCTATCCATGGTAACATAGGAGTAGCGCGGGCCCCAAGCCGGCGGCCCTTCTGTTGTACGCTCCGGTGGCGGGCATTTCCAATTTTAATGGGAAAAGGAGATTACCTTATTCGCTTGACCCAGGTATGGCGACGTGCTAAACTCTAAAAAGCATAGAACCTTTGTGAGACGATTATGCAGGCAGGGCAAACATATTCCCCCATGACCGCGCTTGGCCGCGTGCTTTGCGGCATTGCGGTGGCGGTATTGGCTTGTTCGCAGGTACCGGCCCAAGACGCCCCGCGCATGGCAACCTTTGCCCACGAGGCGATGGGGACGTCCTTCGAGATAACCCTGGCGGCGCCTTCGGAAGACATGTTCGAGCAGGAACTGCGGCGCCTCGCGGACAAGGCGTTCGACGCAATCGACGCGATCGAGGCGCGTATCAGTACATGGCGCGAGACCAGCGAGACCAGCCGTATCAACGCCAGGGCGGCGCGCGAGCCGGTGCCGGTTTCGGGTTCCATGTTCCACTTGCTCGAGAAAGCCAAGGAACTCCATACATGGACCGATGGCGCCTTCGATGTCACCGTGGGCCCTTACCTGGAGTTGTGGGGGTTTTACAAGAAATCCGGCCACCTGCCCACAACGGAGGAACTCGCGGAGGCGGGCACGCGGGTCGGGCTGGACAAGGTTGCGCTTGATGCGGATGCGGAAACGGTGCGCTTCGCCAAGGCGGGCATGCGGCTCGATTTCGGCGGAATCGGCAAAGGGTTGGCGCTCGAGCGCGCGGCCAATGTGCTGCGTGCCGAAGGGGTTACATGCGCCGTGTTGCACTCGGGCACCAGCACCGTCGAGACCATCGGCAGTCCGCCGGATGCCGCCGGTTGGACAGTGCGTATCCGTGGATCCTATAATGAAGAAGACGGGTATATCCATGAAGTCGCAATAAACGATGAATCCTTGTCGACATCGTCGGCGCGCGAAAACTTCCTGGAACTCGACGGCACGAAGTATGGTCATATTTTTGACCCGCGCACGGGCTGGCCGGTGTCGGACAGGGTGAGTGCCACGGCCATTGGCCCAAGCGGCATGATAACCGACGGCCTGAGTACAGCGTTCTTTGTAATGGGCGTGCAGAAGGTTCGGGCCTTTTGTGCGGCCCACCCGGCCTACCGGGCGGTGCTGGCGGTGCGTAAGCGCGAAACAGACGCGCCGCGTGTGGTGCGTATTAATTTTACGGACGATAGCAGGCAGCCTTCCCAAGCGGGGCGGTTGCGCCGCGAGGCCCGAGAAACCCGGCCAGGCGATTAGGCATTAGCCGGCGGGCAAACCGGCTTTCTTAGCAGTAAGCTACGGAAGAACAGGAGCAGCAGGATGAGCGACAAACTGAACCGCAGAACCTTCATGCAGACGGCCGGCGCTGCCACGGGCATTATGATAGCCAGCGGCTGGTCGCCGTTCTCGTATGCCCAGAACGAGAAGATCAGGGTGGGCTGTATCGGCACGGGAGGCCAGGGCTCCTACCATGTGCGCGATGGGCTCATGGGAACGCCGGACGTCGACATCGTGGCGGTGTGCGACGTGTACAAACCGCACCAGGAGCGCGGCAGGAAGCTGGCGCATCTGTCAAATGCGGGCATTGTTGTGCAGGCCGGCCAGGAACAACTCACGCGCAAGCAGCTCGATATGGTCGAACGCGCCACGCAGCCGAACGGGTATTTCGATTACAAGGAGATGCTCGACAAGGAGCAGCTCGACGCCGTGGTCATTGCCACGCCGTTGCACACCCACTTTCAGATTGCGCACGATGCGCTCGATAAGGGGTGCTATGTCTTCTGTGAGAAGACCATGTGCTACGACATCGAAGACGCGCGCAAGCTCGTGCAGAAGGCGCACGATGCCAAGCGCTTCGTGCAGGTCGGCCACCAGCGCCGGTACAACCCGCTGTACAACAAAGCGCTGGCCATGGCGTGGGACGAGAAGGTGCTCGGCCGCATCAACCACATGGATTGCCAGTGGCACCGCAACAACGACTGGCGCCGCCCGGTCAGCGATCGCCGCCTTACGCCGACCGAGATGAAGTACATCAAGGATCTCACCAAGCACCTCAACTGGCGCCTGTATCGGGAGAGTTCGGGCGGTCTGATGACCGAACTCGCCACGCACCAGCTCGACATTGCCTCGTGGTACCTCGATGCGATGCCCAAGCGCGTTTATGGCTACGGCGGTCTTGACTACTGGCGCGACGGGCGCGAGGTCTTCGACAACATCAACGTAGTCTACGAATTCGACATCACCCCGGAGAGCCGCGGCTTCAAGGCGCTCGACCGCCGCAACAAGTATCAGGATCCGCAGGCCATCAACGAGCCCTACACCGTGCGCGTGGTCTATTCGAGCATCATGGCGAACGCCAAGCGTGGCTGCACCGAGCTCATCCAGGGCGACCAGGGCACGTTCAGCCTTACCGAGGGCGGCGGTTACTTCTACGAAGAAGCCGCATCGAAGGTCAAGTGGGCGAGCAGCTCGGCGGCTTCCTCCGCTGCGGACGAGAACGCCACGGTCATCACCTCGGGCGGTACGCTTCAGGTCTCGACCGAGGCCCAGGAACAGGGCGACCCCATTACCATCGACAACGAGGAATCCGTGGACCAGCTTCAGTTCCGTGCGTTTGCGCAGGACATCAAGTACGGCGGTACGCCCAAGGCCAACGAGATGGTCGGGCTGCGCGCCACGATCATGGGGCTGTCGGGTATGGAGGCCATGCGCGAACGCAAGGAAGTCGAGATCGACCCGGCATGGTACCAGTTCGATTTCCAAACCCCCGACCCGTCGATGTACAGCTAGCCGCAACGCCCTGACGCCGTAATTCTGCGGTGCGGGCCGGGAGCCCGCTTCGGGTCCGCACCGCTATTTTTGTGCCTGCACGGCCACCGCTGCCCGGGAGACAGCCGGTGGATCATGTTGGCCCCGCCTTATGGAAAGAAGCACTGCGCATAGGAGCCCGGCAGCATGCGAAGCGTTTTGTGTCTCACTGCCTTCATTCTTACCTGCACCGTCCTTGCCGCCGCCGCACCAACAGCGGCCGAAGCGCCCGCGGATGCGCCTGAAATCGAAAACTTCGACAAGTATATCGGCCGTGATCTCGTGACCGATCACCGTGCGTCGAAGGCGGATCTTATCCGCATTCTTCCCCTCGCCTGCCCCCCCTTTCACCTGAAAGACGAAGCCGGCAACATCATCGATCCGACAAAAGATCAGGAGGATACGCCAGCGGCCGTCGGTGAACAGTTCGGTATCGGCAAGCCCGTCAGTCCCCGCCAAACGTGCGGTACCTGCCACGACTATGATCGCGCCTCGCACGGCTACCACTTCCAGACCGGGTTCGATGAAATGTTCGACGAGCCGACGGCCGGGGAGTCCCGATCCGTACACCGCAGCCCGGGTTTCTTCGGTAAGTGGCAGTTGCTCTACCAGCGTGAGTTGGCGCCCAAACATTTCGATGACCCGGAAAACATCGACATGACCCCTTTCGAATGGGTTGTGGAATGTGGCGTGTGCCACCCGGGCGGCGGCCCGGCCGAGTTCGACCGCGCCGGCCGGCGTTATGATGAGACGCTCGAGGCGGATCGCGGCCTGGCGTTCTTCGGCGACAGCGACTATTTGGATTCGCCCTGGGACAAGACGGGTGTGGTCGAGCCGGACTGCTTCATCTGCCATCTCGACGGCTACGAATACTCCGTTCGCGCCCAGCAATTGAAAAAACTCAATTTCAAATGGGCTGCCACAGCCGGCACGACGCTTGGTTATGTGTGGGGCTCGGTGGCCGAGGGAAAGGAGCCCAACGTCTACTACCAGCGCGACAAGTTCATGGCCGACGGCAAGGTGCACCTGCCCATCATCCGCCCGGGCGATCGCCAGTGCCTTTACTGCCACGATATTTCGAGCGTGCAGAAGCGCGGTTCGACCTGGCACCAGTCCTACCAACACGACGTGCACACGAACCAGGGCCTCACCTGCACGCAGTGTCACACCAACGACATCCGCCACAATTTCGCCAAGGGCGACTCGTTGGGCCAGACCGTACGCGATGATCTCGATGATACCGCCCTGTCGTGCAAAGAATGCCACGAGCAGGAAGTCTTCGGCGCCCCGGACTACGAGCATGAAGGCCTGCCCGCCTTGCACCTCGAGCGCATTGGTTGTGAGGCCTGCCACATCGTCTCGCGGCCCTTCGTGGCGACCCAGACCGTCGACACCACACAGGGCGACTGGCGTCAGTTGCCTTTTGAAACCGACTTGGAAAAGTTCGACAGCTGGATTTTCGGCGCTATGTGGGGCGTGGTGCGCGGGCAGTTCAAAACCGCCATTGTCGATTATTACGACAGTGCTGCGTTGCAGGCCATGGCCGATACGGTCATCGGCCCCGATTCTCCCCTGCGTGATCATTTCAAGGACACGCAACTGCCCGAAGGCGCGTTTACGGTCCGTGAACTCGTGGAAGAACGCGGCCTCGAGGCGGAGGAGCCGCGGGTGCTGGCGCTGCTCTTGCTCGAACAGCGTCTCGACGGCACCCCTGCCCAAGCGCCGGCGCAAGATCCCGCGGCAGCCGATGGCGTGAACGCCGTTGATGCGCCGCCGCAGGACACGGCGTCCGCCGAAATGTCCGCATTCCCCGTGTGCGTGTTCCGGGGGAAGGCCTACCGCTATTACCTGGGCGACCTGAAAGAAGTGGATGCCGCACTTCAGCCCAAGCGTCCGGGCGCGACCATTGCCGAAAGCAAGTTCACATTCGCCAAGTACGATGGCATGGTGCAATCCGAAGGATCGCAGGTTGCGGCGTATTGGGTGTATATCGACGGCGATCACGTGCGCCCGGTCTTCCTGAAGGATATGAAGAAGGCCTGGGACTTCCTGCACGACGAGGAGTACCGTATCTTTGCCTACCCCGGCGAAACTGCGGAAGGCGAAGAGACCCCCGCCTGGCCATCCGAGCCGGTGCCGGAAGAGTTGGTGGAGGCGCCGTACGAACAGCCCACAACATCCGAAGAAGCCCAGGCCGCACGCGACAAGCGCAGCCAGCGCGCCAGCCTCGAGGAAGCGCTGAGCGAGAGCCTGACCCAGAAGCTTCTTGCCGCGGACCAGGAGAAGCGCTGGAAAATCGCTATCCACGACGACACGAACAACACGTTTCCCGAGGTGAACACCGCCGAGGAAATGAAGCGCATGGCCTGGGCGCTCAAGGCCACCACGCCGCGCCTTGAAGGCCGTACGCTCTACTTCATTCGCGGTACGCGCGTGTTCGAGGTCGCCGGCGGTGAGTGGATCAATCCCTACGAGGATGATCTGGTATATGCCGCCGGTACTATCGAAGTGCCCGCGGGCGATCCGTTCTTGCGCATCGACCGCTATGAAGAAGTGGAAGTGCCGCCGGCCCAAAGCTGGGAAGTGTCCGCGAAAACGTGGGAACGCGCGGAGATGCGCCTCGCGAAGATGTTCGACGTCGAAGTGACCGAAACGAGCGTGGAAGAGCAGCCCCTGTTGGCCGATTTTGCCACGCGCCAGCGCTGGACCGCGTCGCATGGCGTTGAACCGGCGAAGATGGCGCTGGGCACAGAGTGCACTGACTGCCACGGCACGGACTCGCACTTCTACTTTGGCCCGGTCGTAACCGATCCGTTTACGGAAGACGGCCCCCCCGCCACTACCCCGATGTACGCTGTCCTGGGGTACAGCCTCGAGGGTATCAATATCGGTATTTGGCGCGAGGCGGTGCTCAAGCCATGGAGTCCGTGGATTGTGCTGGCCGTGTTGGCGCTTATCCTCTTGCACTTCGCCATAATCGGAATCAAGCGCGGCTCTCCCGCTGGCACGCCGGACGTCGTCCGGTTCCGGATTCACGAGCGCCTTACCCACCTGGTCGCCATGGTGACTGTGGCGTTCCTGGCCATCACGGGCTTCTTCTTTCTGCTTGGCAAGAACGATCCCCTCGGCCACTGGGCACGCCCATGGCACGCCTACCTCGGTTATGTAGCCTCAGCAGGTGTCGTGGTAATGATCATTATCTGGTTTCTCTCGATGCTCCCCGCCAAGGGTGACTGGAAATGGCTCTCGCGCGCCGGCGGCTACCTGGGCGGTGTGAAGGATCATCTGCCCGCTGGCAAGTTCAACGCCGGGCAAAAGATGCTCTTCTGGCTCGTGGTCATTTGCTTCCTTACCCTCATTATCACCGGCGTCATGATGGGCATCCTGCGCGATGCCCACTTCGAGTACCAGGAGCTGGTGTACACCGTCCACGACGTGGCCGGCCTCGTCATGATCGTGCTGCTCATGGCCCACGTATACCTGGCCACCATAGTGGTGCCACACAGCCTGAACGCCCTGTTCGGCGGCAAGGTGAGCCATATTTGGGCGAAAGAACACCACCCCGACTGGAAGTGCCCCGACCCGGAAACGAACGAAGAAGCCGCCCAATAGAGGCGCGCGTAGACGCGCGTAGCAATCAACGGCCGCCGTTGCCGCCCGGTAACGGCGGCCGTTCGCTGTGTGCCGCCGGCTCCGCCCCACCGCACCCCGGCCCGGCGTTGCGTTGTCTCATTTGGTAACGGTTCTTGTGTCACAGAGTTACACGCGACCGAGGGACTGTGCTGTCTGCGGCGCGAGGGCCGGGCTGCCAAACGGCGGCCGGCGCATGGCGAGACGCCGCGCCAGAAGGCGGGCGCCAGACACGATTCCTGGCACATCCTTTGCAACACTCCCTGTTACCTGGATGGCAACATGTTGCCAGATTGGTAAGTGGGAACAAAAGAAAAGGAGAAGCTTATGTTTATGGCAAGACACTACCGGCCGCGTGCGGCATCGCAGATGGCAGTACTGGCCTTGGCCTTGATCCTGGGCGCAGCGCTTCCGGCGTTGGCGCAGGGCTACACGGACCAGGATATCACCGATGCCGTGGAAGATGAGATTGTCACCGATCCCATTGTCCAGTTGCACAATATCATGGTGAGTACCGACGAAGGCGTGGTCACGCTCACCGGCACCACCACCAACCTGCTGGCGAAGCAGCGTGCCGAGCGCATTGCGGCCACGGTCAAGGGGGTGCGCGCCGTGTTGAATCGGATCGACATCGAGCCCGCCGTGAGCCGCACGGACAGCCTGATCGCGGCGGATGTCAACGATGCGCTGCTATACGACTCCGCCACGGATTCCTACCAGGTCGATGTGACCGTCGATAACGGTATTGTCACCCTCGGCGGCACGGTGGACTCGTGGCAGGAAAAGCAGTTGGCGGAGAAAGTGGCCGCCTCCGTGAGGGGTGTACAGGGCGTCAACAACCACATCGAAGTGGAATACGAGGGTGACCGCACCGACAGTGAACTCCGTGCGGAAATCGAGAAGGCGTTGCAGTTTGACGTGCTGGTAGACGACGCGCTGATCACGGTGTCGGTCGACGATGGCGCCGTGAACCTCGAAGGTACTGTCGGCAGCCAGTCCGAAAAGGCCCGGGCCGTTTCCGACGCCTGGGTTGCCGGTGTCCAGTCCGTGGATGGGAGCGATCTCGAGGTAAAGCGGTGGGCGCGCGATGAAGACCTGCGCGGCGCCAAGTATGAGGAGAAGACGCCCGAGGAAATCAAGGCGGCCGTGGAAGATGCGCTCCTCCACGATCCGCGCGTATTCTCGTTCAAGGTGAATGCGACAGAGGTCGAGGGCGGCAAGGTGACCTTGCGCGGCACGGTGGACAACTTGAAAGCCAAGCGTGCCGCCGCCGAGGCCGCACGCGGCGTGGTCGGCGTTACCCGGGTCGAAAATCGCATCCGCGTTGAATCGGCGGGTGAATTGACCGATGCCGAAGTGGCCGACAATGTGCGCAACGCGTTGGCGCGCGACCCGTATGTGAACCGCTATGAAATCACGGTTACCGTGGTGAACAATACGGCGTACCTGTATGGCACGGTGGACTCCCATTTCGAGAAGGCACAGGCGGATGATGTGGCGGCGCGTGCCGAAGGTGTCTGGGCGGTGAATAACAACATCACGGTCGACGACACCTATGAGCCCGGTGCCTACGACCCGTACATCGACACGTGGGATATGTATGATTACGACTGGTATGACTACCAGCCGGTAAACACTACGAAGTCCGATGCGGAGATCGCGGAGGATATCGAGAGTCAGCTGTGGTGGAGCCCATTTGTGAGTGCGGACGATGTGAATATCACTGTCGAGGACGGCACCGCCACGCTCACCGGCACGGTGGGAAGCTGGTCAGAGTTCAATGCGGCCACCGAGAACGCCTTTGATGGCGGCGCCACGTGGGTCAACAATGAGTTGATCGTGCAATAAACACCGAAAAATACACCCGGCGCGTTCTTCCGGCGGTGGGACACGTGAAAGCGTGTACTGCCGCCGGTCTCTTGTGAGGGGGGTGGATAAAGGGTGCAGTTCTTCTCCTGTCACGTGCTGGATTCTTCAATGACCCGTACGGGTAAGGAAAACGGGACTGACACAAGCGAGCGAGTCCGCGCATGTCCCGCCGGCTTGTCCGCCGCAGCGCCCCGGCGAAGGGGAAGCGTCTTCGCGAAGGAGGAAGCGAGACGGGTCTGTCTCCGGTTTGCCTCCGTGTTGACGAAGAATGCGGGACCATTCCACCCGAGGGCGCAAAGAAAGGGACCGTCCCCGCGTGAAGAGTTGCGAGGACAGTCCCCTTTTTGCTTCACTCTTCGTTACTGTACATCCAAGAGAAACGGGCTCTCTTCGCAGGGATTGCAAGCGTGTACCATGAGACCAGAAACCCGGTTTGGCGAAAGGCCTTCGAAGGAAGATGAGAACCTGTTTTCTTGGCACGCGCGGGAGAAGTACATGACGCCTTGGTGGCATGAAACGACGGTGTACCAGGTGTATCCGCGTTCGTTTTACGACACGAACGGGGACGGCATCGGCGACCTGCGCGGGGTTATCGCGAAGCTCGACTATATCGCGGATCTCGGCTTCGAGGCCGTGTGGCTGTCGCCCTTCTTTCCCAGCCCGCTCGCGGACCACGGCTACGATATCACGGATTATTATGGTGTGGCGCCGGCGTATGGGGATCAGGAGGACGTCGATGCGCTCCTCGGAGCGGCGCACGCGCGGGGACTCAAGGTGCTCTTCGACCTCGTGCTCAGTCACACTTCGGACCAACACCCGTGGTTTCTGGAATCGGGCGCGTCGCGGGACAACCCGAAGGCGGACTGGTACATCTGGCGCGATGGCCGCGGCCGGAAACCGCCGAACAACTGGATAGCGGTCCCGGGTGGAAGTGCCTGGCACTATGCACCGGCGCGCGGCCAGTGGTATCTTGCCTCCTTCTTACCGTTTCAGCCGGACCTCAACTGGCGTAATCCCGTGGTGAAAGCCGCCATGTTCGCCATGGTACGCCATTGGCTGGAACGCGGGGCCGATGGGTTTCGGCTCGATCTCTTCACCTGTCTGATGAAAGACGCCGACTTCCGGCCGAACCCGTTTCGCCCGGGGCTCTACAGCGGCGGGCGGCCTTGCCTGAATGCGCCGGTCATGCAGCACAACCACCCGGATGTGTTCGCTTTTGCGCAGGAATTGCGCGCGGTAGTGGACGAGTTCGAGCATCCGCCGCGTATCCTGCTGGGCGAGGTCATGGGCGCCAAGGCGGACCACCGGCGGCTGCTGGGCGGCACGGCCAACGACGGCCTGCACCTCGCTTTTGTGTTCGACATGATCTTTCTGCTGCCGTGGCAACGCCGTGCGGGTTTTTTCCGGCAGGTGGCCGCGGCGCTCGAGCACCACTTCCCGCCGCCTTTCATGCCCACGCTCGTCTACGGCAATCACGACATGCGCCGCGTCATGAGCCGCATAGGCGGCGATGCGCACCTCGCCCGGCTATTGGCGCTGTTCCAGCTCACGGCGCGCGGCGTGCCCACGGTGTACATGGGCGAGGAGATCGGCATGGAGGATGTCTTCATTCCCAAGGCGCGCGCGCAGGACCCGATATCGCGGCAATGGCATTGGCTGCCGGATGCATTGCGGGCTTGGCTGCCGGTGAACCTCAACCGTGACATGAACCGCACGCCCATGCAGTGGACAGCGGATGCGAACGCGGGGTTCTGTCCGCCCGATGCCACGCCCTGGTTGCCGGTAAACACCGCGAACAAGGGCACGTGCAACGTGGCGGCGCAGCAGAACGATCCGGATTCCCTGTGGCGGTTGTACCGTGATCTGCTGCATTTGCGCCGGAAATCGCCAGCGCTGCGTGCGGGTGCGCTCGCACTGCTCGACGGCCTGCCGGCGCGCGTCCTCGGCTATACACGCTCCCGGGACAGCGAGCGCGTGGCGGTGTTGCTGAATTTTGGGAAAACCCCGGTTGCGCTCTCGCTGCCCGAAGCCGGCGCATTGCACCTGGGTGCCGGGCGTGGGGTAGAACTCGCGGCCAGCCGTCTCACGCTTCCAGCCAAGAGCGGGGCGGTGGTAGGGATGGCGCAGCCTCCCCCATGAGCCGCCGGCGGGACATCGCCTTACGCCGACGCCGTAACCAGCTTCGCACAGGCCGGCGGACTATCCATCGAGCCGGTGCGGCGCATCGAAATCGCCCTCGCCCTCGAAGTCGCCTGCGGTGTCGTTCTGCTCGGGCGGCGGTTCCTCGCGCGGGGTGGCATCGGTGGCGCCGGTGCCGGGCACGTCCTCGTTCGGCTCTTGTTCGCCCCAATACTCATCCTGGTCATTGTCCGGCTCATCGTCATAGCCGCCGTAAGAGGTGGGGGTTTCCTCGGGGGGATAGGTGTCCTCGTCCGCATCCGCGGGCTCTTCGCCTTCGCCCGTGGTGTCTTTCCACGGGGATTTGCGCTTGGATGAAGTGAGGCCGCGCGCGTACTTGCGCGGGTCTTCCTTGGTAATCTCGCGCATCTCTTTTTCGACGGGCCGGAGTTCTTCGGAAAGCTCATTCTTCACTTCGTCCATGTAACCGCGTATATCGCGTATGGTGCGCACGACGACCTTGGCGAAGTCGGGGAACTTTTCCGGCCCGATTATGACGAGGGCGATCCCCGCGAGCAGGAGTATTTCCGTGAAGCCGATGCCGGGCATTATTCATTTCCTTCCGGGGCGTCGGCCTTTTGCCGCTTGCGCCGAATGACCAGGTAGGACAAGAGGATACTTATCTCATACAAGAGCACCATGGGGATCATGAGTATAAGCATCGAGAACGGGTCCGGCGGCGTGAACAAGGCCGATACAAACGCCAGCGCCACAATGGCGATCTTACGGTATTGTTTGAGGGTCTTTGGTTCAAGTACGCCCAGGTAGACCAGAATGATGACAGCCATGGGGAACTGGAAAGCGACGGAGAAGCCGAGTAATCCCTTGATGATAATCGATACCGTCTGATCGAGTTGGAGCTGCGTGGTGACCCAGTCGGGGTTGTATTGAAGCAGATAGGGCAGCACGAGTGGGAACACGCCGAAATAGGCGACCACAACGCCCATGCTGGCAAGCAGGCCGCATCCAACGATAAGGATTTTGGCGGCGCTGCGTTCCGCCGGCCGAAGGCCAGGGAATATGAACGCGCATAACTGGTAGAGCAAATAGGGAAAGGCGAGCACGAGTCCGGCATAGGCGGCGACCTTGAAACGCACGAGGAACGGTTCGAGGGGGCCAAGGCTCACGAAATCGGCCTTGGGTGCGGCGAAGGGGTTGTAACGGCTCGATTCCTCTTCTTCTTCCTTGGGTTCTTCGTCCCCGGTGTCGCCGGCGCTATCTGCCGTGTCTTTTGCCTGTTCGCCGTTGACGGTTATTTCCTCGACGGAGCGCAGGGGCGCGGCGACCACCTCGAGGATTTTTCCGGAGAGGAAGAAACACAGGAAAAAAGCGGCCGTCACCGCGATGAGCGAACGCACGATGCGCGTGCGCAACTCGCCGAGGTGCTCGGTGAATGTCATCCGGGCTTCAAAGTCGTCGGCCACGGTCAGCTACTCCATCATACGGTCGAGGCCGCAGGGGGTTCGGTTGTTCGGGCACACGCGCGTGCGCCGTAAGGATGCTGGCGCAGTCCCCGGCCCGGCTTACGATCGTAGCGCTCCGTGGCAGGGTGGTGCAAGGGTGTCACATGGCGGGCTTGTCCGGACCGGACGGCGATTTGGGACGCGCCTGTCCGCCGGCCGCCCGCAGTTCCTGGTTAACGCCGTGCTCGACCCGCTGTTTGAGCGCCTTGCCAGGCTTGAAAATGGCGACGCGCTTCTCGTATATGGGCACGGCCTCGCCGGTCCGCGGATTGCGGCCGATCCGCGCGTCACGCGTTTTTATCTCGAACACGCCGAAATTGCGTATTTCGAGGCGGCTCCCTTCGGCCAGCGTTTCGGTGATCGTATCGAGCGTGGCCTGGATCACGTCGGCCACTTCATTCTGGGTATAGCCGAGCCGTTCGGCTACATCGACCACCAGCTCTCGCTTCGTCACGCTGCGCTCCTTTCAACCGCATCGGCGCGGCTGCCTGCGTCTGCCGGGGATACGTTTGCGCCTGCAGAACCCGCCTGCAATACCCCGCTGGCACCCGGCGCGGCGGCGTACCGGCCGCCAACCCGGCGCTGCTGGTTACATAAGATTCTGTACCTGCTGCCACCACCATTCCAGAAAGCCCGTGAAATACGCCACGGCGCCCAGCGCGGCCAGAACTACCACGGTGCCCACCACCCAGAGGACCGTCTCGTTATTCACGCCACCGCCGCCGCCGGCAAATTCTTCACCGCGCCCAGGCATGACAAAGACCCGCTCGCCGGCTTCAGCCCGGGACTTCTTGTCCTGGAGCGCGCCGAGGGTTTCATTGATCGAGATAAACGAGCGGTGCCACTCGGTCTGCAGCTTCTTGATGGCCACATCGGACTGCCCGTAGATAGCCTCGAGACTGGTGGCGCCCGACACCAGGTTCATGGTGTTGGCATCGAGCTGGTAGTCGCCGCCCAGCGTATCCTTGAGCACGCGGTGCTCGCGGGCCAGCTTGCTCTTGATCTTGAGAAACTGGTTCTCGAGCTGGGCCTTGTTCGCGCCCGGATTCTGGTAGGCATTGAGAATTTGGTAGAAGAGCAACCAGTCGTTCATGAACTCCTGGCACAGCGCCACACGGCGCTCCAATTGCTCGATAACCTTGAGTTGCTTTTTGTTAAGTCGCGCCATGTGACAGCAAAGCTCCCTCTCTCGCAATACGCGCCGGTGGGGAAAATCGTGCGTAATCTAGCACACGCCGCCACCAATGTCAAACCCCCGGTGCAGCTTTAAGTACAATAAATATCGGATTTTAGGGCACGCCGTCCCGAATGATCCCATTCCCCGCCCGCCTGCTCAGGCCCGGGCAGCGCGCCGGCCCGGCGACACCGCGGCCATGCGCGGGCCTTTCCCATCGCCCAATGCACGCGCAATGCGGCTACTTACGCTTCTTTTTGCCGCGTTTTTCAAAGGTAGCGCACAGGTTTTCCATGTAGCGATCGACCATAGCGGTAAACTCACGGCGCACAACGGGGGCGACGGCCATCTTGACGAGCCGCGGCAGCGGCACCTCCATTTCCCCGCTGGTCTTGAGGGTGAAACGCGTGGTGGCCTCGTCGAGCGCCTTGATGGTCCACTGCCCCTTTACGGTGGCGTTGCCCTGACCCTTCACGGGCGTCCACTTCACACGGCCCTTGCCGCGATCGCTGGTGTACTTGCAGGCGTAGATCGTTTGAATGTGGTACTTGTCGACCCCGATCTTCTGCATATTCCACCGGTAAACGCCGCCGCCAAGGTCTTCGAGTTCCTCGACTTTCGGGAAGTGGCTGACAGATTCCGGCACGTCGGCGAGGACATCGAATACCCTGTCGTAAGGGCAAGCGACTTCTTCGGTTCGCGTGACTTCAAAGTCCACGGTGAAGGCCATGGTGCGTGTTCCTCATCCAGTCTGGGCGGCCACCTGGGTGCGCACCCGGTTGTACCAGTCGTGTTCCACCTGCTCGATGCCCTCGATAATCTGCGGGAACAGGCTCCGGTCCATCTGCGCGAAGAGTTCGAGGCCGCCGTTCAAGAGCGCCAGCCCAAGCGCCAGCCCATCCCGCTCACACGCGTCGTAGAGATCGGGACGTTCTTCCATAATCTCGTAGCAGCGCGTCATGATCGTGCACGACGTGCGCAGCAGCGCGATATTGGTCAAGGAATGGAAGAGGTTCATGATGTCTTTGATAAGACGCCGCACGTGTTTCTCGGGTATCGAACTGATGAGGTGGAGCATCTTGTAGCGGTCTTCGATGTCGCCCTCGTGGTAATCGCGCGCGATCGCCTCGGAAAGCATGTACTGCTCGAGCTTGCGTGTTTCCGAGTAGGCGTCGAAGGTGGCGCGGCCCGCACTGATGGCGCCGGGCAGCTTTCGGCCCAGGGTCCACAGCGAGGAGAAGGCGGTCCCCACCAGCGGGCGCATGCGCTTGGGCGAACGCAGGAGCCTGCCCAGGTGGTTGAAGGCCTCGTCGAGTTGTTCGCGATCCTCGGGCGGCGGGTACACGTGCTCGAGGAAATAGGCACGCAACGCCACGATGGTTTCATCAGGCACGTCTTCGAACGGTTCGAATTGCCGTACATTGGCGAGATCGTACCGGTGCCGCAATTCTTCCCGGTAAAACTGGATGATGGCTGACCGTAAACGTGCTGTGTCTCCTGCCATAACGAACCGCCTTTCACGCGGGCATATACAACGCCGGACCGCGCATTGCGGGTCTCGCCGCCGCACCCGCGCCCGCATCTTAACAAGTCGCGACAGTGCCGGACAACGCGGCGCACGCGCAGGCAGCCGCCCCCGGGCAAGTTTCAGGGACAGACCCCGTTACTTGGTGCCTTAGGCACTGACTCGTATAAAGAACAACAAGAAGTTATTCGGGCACCTTG
>CAZMVU010000078.1:18398-20840 GCA_964569295.1 uncultured Nitrospirales bacterium | reverse complement strand
CGCACACATCGTGACTCATAGAAACAGCGGGTGAGCCAGAACCGCTACCCGCGCTGATACCGGGGAGTTCTATGACGTATGGGAAACGGCTCACGGCAATCGGCTAAAGAATTACAGAACAACAAGAAGTTATTCGGGCACCTTGTGTAAGCTCTAGCACGGCTGTTTCTTAGGGGCGTTGGTTCCAAAGAAAGGGCGGGTTCTCGTCTACAGGGAGGACGGGCCGGAAACAGGTGATCCCAGGGAGGGCGCGCGTCCCCGCGAGCCGAAAGTTACCGCAAGCTTTCAAGACGGCGGTTGGGGGCAACGGCGCTCCCAAACGCCGCACTTTGCAGACTCGATAAGGCGTGGTGCTGCAACAGGTTGACGATGATACTCGATATTGTAGCGTTCGTTATTGGCCGTTACGATCTTTACGGCACGAACGGCGGAACCGCTGTCACTGCCCCCGTTGCATCGCGCCTTGTAAGATGCTACGCTAATCTGTCGGCGCGCACCGTATTTCAGCTTACACGAGGTGCACATGTACGAAGCCTTTTACGGACTCCAGGAAAAGCCGTTCAATCTCACGCCAGACCCGAAGTACCTCTACCTGAGCGACAAGCACAAGGAGGCCTTCGCCCACCTGCTATTCGGGATCAAGAACCGGAGCGGGTTTGTCATGCTTACCGGCGAGATCGGCACCGGCAAGACTACCATCTGCCGGAATCTGCTCAACCAGCTCGACCAGGACACCGAGGTCGCGTTCATCTTCAACCCGTCGTTTAACGCCATCGAGCTGCTCAAGAAGGTCAACAGCGAGTTCGGGATCGACGCGCAGTGCGACAACGCCCTTGAACTGGTCGAGCGGCTGAATCAATACCTGCTGCAGCAGGCGGCGCGGGGTAAGAACTGCGTGCTTGTCATCGACGAAGCGCAGAACCTTTCGCCGCAGGTTCTCGAGCAGATCCGCCTCCTCTCGAACCTCGAGACGGAGAAGGAGAAGTTGATCCAGATCATCCTCATCGGTCAGCCCGAGTTGGGCGAGGTGCTCGCGCTCGAGAACCTGCGCCAGCTCAACCAGCGTATTACCGCGCGGTATCACCTGAAGCCGCTTACCCAGAAAGAAACCCTGCACTACATCGCCTACCGGCTCCATGTCGCCGGCGGGCGGCGCAAGGTGCAGTTTGACAAGAAAGCCGTGCGCGCCGTCTACAAGTTCTCGGGGGGCGTGCCGCGCATGATCAATGCGCTGTGCGACCGGTGTCTGCTCATCGGCTACACGAAAGAAGTGCGCAACATCAATGCGGCCATCGTGCGCCGTGCGGCCTACGAAATCCGCGGTGAGCGTGTACGCAGTGGGGGGCGCCGTTTTGTGAAGAACCTGCGCACCTGGCTGCCCGCACCCACGGTGGTGCTGGCGATTGTCGTAGTGGCGCTGGTCTTCCACATGTTCATCCGGCCGCTCGAGAATATCAGCGAGAACATGGCGCGCATACAGCCGCCATCGGTACCCGGCCGCACGAATACGACCGAGGCCGTGCCCGATGCGCCGCCGCCCGCTTCGGAGACCGCGTCGAATACGCCAGAAACGGCCGCGCCTGAGCCCGAAACCGCGAGTCAGGCCACTTTCACCGCGACCCTCATCGATCTCGCACCCGGCGAGGCTGCCGCTGCTGCTGCCGAGGCGGTGCTTGGTGCGTGGGACATTGCCGCCGAACCAGGCCCGGCGGCCGATGCCAAGCCGGAACAGCTCGGGGCCTATATCGAGCGCCATGATCTCCAATACGAAGCCCTGGCCCCCACCGTCGACCAATTGCTCGCCCTCAATATGCCCGCTTTCGTGCGTATGCGCCTGGGCACGAAGGAGGTCTGGCTCGGGCTGGTGGGTATGCACGACGACGACTTAATCGTGACCACGGGAAACGACGCAACCGCCGTCCTCGACCGCGCCAATTTCAATGGATACTACGCCCGGCAGGCTGTGGTCCCCTGGCGTGACCCGAACCCCGGCGCCCGGTCGCTCGTGCCCGGCATGACAAGTCCCGCCGTGAACACGCTGAAGGAAAACCTCCATAGTCTTGGACGCCTCGGCCTGAACAACGACTCGAACACGTACGACAGGGCCACGGCACAGGCGGTCTCCCGGCTCCAGGCGGAGACGGGCATGGACATCGACGGAATCGCCGGTAAGCAGGTGCGTCTCGTGCTTAGCAGTTGGCTTGATGATGACGGCGCCCCCGACCTTAATGCGGAACAATACGATGCCACGGAAGCCGGCGAACCGCCCGACATGCCCGAAGAATCCGCCACGGATCCCCCGGCAGACGTCGAAGAATCCGCACCGGATACCGAGGATGTAGCACCGGATGCCGGGGACGACGCGGCGGATGCCGAGGATGACGCGGCGGATACCGAGGACGACGCGGCGGATGCCGAGGACGACGCGGCGGATACCGAGGA
>CAZMVU010000078.1:0-18298 GCA_964569295.1 uncultured Nitrospirales bacterium | reverse complement strand
CGGATACCGAGGACGACGCGGCGGATGCCGAGGACGACGCGGCGGATACCGAGGATGTAGCACCGGATGCCGGGGACGACGCACCGGATGCCGGGGACGACGCGGCGGATACCGAGGACGACGCGGCGGATACCGGGGACGACGCGGCGGATACCGGGGACGACGCACCGGATACCGGGGACGACGCACCGGATACCGGGGACGACGCGGCGGATGCCGAGGACGACGCGGCGGATACCGGGGACGACGCGGCGGATGCCGTAACCCCGGATGGATCCGCGGATATGCCGGCGGCGCAGTCCAGTGCGGCTGCACCGCAAGAAGAAACCGCCGGGGATGACGCGCAAGAGGATGAGGCGCCCCTTGTAGATGAAGCTCCACTGCCCACGCCCGCCTCCGGTGGCGCCGCCGCAGAGGAGACGGAAGGCGCGCCCGTTCCCGTCAATACGCCGTTGCGCCCGGGCCGCAACGGGAACACTCCGTAAACCGGTTGATTCGCTGCGTACTTCGTGCTTCAATAGCTGCGGTAGGGGATGGAGATTCAGGTATCGCCGGCGGAGCGCCCGCCAATGCTGACGGGACATTCCCGACTTAGGATGGAGGACGTGGCATGAGTTCGATCCTTGACGCGCTTCGAAAACTCGAAGAGGAGCGCGCCAAAGCCGAACAGGAACAGCGCGCGGAGACAGAGTTTAACGCGGATACCGCGGAAGCCGAACTCATTGGCAAACGCACCGCGGACCCTACCCCCGTCCTGCTCCTGACCAAAGGCCGCCTGCTGGTTGGCGCCGTTCTCCTCCTGGGGTGCCTTGTGGGTATTCCGGCGGTTGTTGTCATGCTGTTGCAGCCTCAGAACGGCATATCCGACAGCATCACGGCACACGTGGCGGCCCCGAATCCGGCTGCGGAAACACCCCCCCAAGACTCCACCAATTCTTCCGCACCAGCGCCCGCGCCGTCAGAGCCCGCAGAGCTTTCACCCCCGCCAGAGCCCGACCCCGCGCCGGAACCGGAACCCGCGCCCGAACCGGAACCCGACCCCGCGCCGGAACCGGAACCCGCGCCCGAACCGGAACCCGCGCCCGAACCGGAACCCGAGATCGAACCGCTACCAGAGCCAGACCCCGAACCGCAACCTGCGCCAGCACCAGAGCCCGAGCCGACACCCGAATCTGAAGACCCGGCCCGGACAGCGCCCATGGAACCCACGCCCCAGGCCCAAGCATCGCCCCCACAGCCGGCACAGCCGGTCACGGCGCGTCCGACCCTGCCGGAGCCGGAGCCGGAGCCGGAGCCGGAGCCGGAGCCAGAGCCAGAGCCAGAGCCGGAGCCGGAGCCGGAGCCGGAATCCGAGTCTGCCAACCAGGGCACCATCGAATACACGGATTCCATATCGGATCTGGATCGGGAGACGAAGCCGGTCGATCCTTCGACACTGCCGCCTTTGCGCGGTAGCGATCGCGTACGCTACGGCCTCGACAACCTGCGTATCAATGTCATCCGCGAGGCCGACGAGAACCGGCCGAATGCGGTGGCGATCATCAACCTCAACCGCGTGTTTATCGGTGAACGTATCCCCGGGACAAGCGCCAAGCTCATTGGGGTGGCGCACCACGGCATTGGCATCGAACTGACGGATAGCGAAGAACGTTTTTACGTGCGCTGGTAGCAGCACGTTGGGCCGGCCCGTACCCAACGACAAGGAGGGATCTCCCCATGAAACGGCTCGTTTTGTTTATCATACCCGCCCTGATAGTCTCGGCTACCGGCTGCCAGCAGCGTGAAGCGAGCGGCAAGCCGAAAGTGGCCTTTATTCCGAAGGGCATGTCCCACCAGTTCTGGCTCACCGTCAAGGCGGGCGCCATGGCTGCCGGCGAAGATCTCGATGTCGAAGTGTTGTGGAACGGCCCGAATAAGGAAACCCAGATCGAGCGGCAGGTGGGCATCTTTGAAAACATGCTCAACCTCAACGTAGACGCCATCGTCCTGGCCGCCTGTGACGAGAGCGCGCTCAACCGCCCGGTGGAGCAGGCCGTGGCCGCGGGTATCCCTGTTGTTACCGTCGATTCCGGCGTTACGTCCGATGCGCCGCTGTCCTTCGTCGCCACGGACAACGAAGCCGGCGCCGAGGCGGCTGCGCATAAACTCGCCGAACTCATCGGAGAAGCCGGTCCCGTGGGCCTGGTGCCTTTCGTGTCCGGGGCCGCCACCTCCGAGATGCGGGAGCGCGGTTTCGAGCAGGGCATCGCCGCGTACGAGGACATCGAGATTGCCGATGTCCAGTACAGCCAGAGCGACGAAAGCCAAGGCATGGCCGTCACCCAGGATATGCTCTCCGCCAACCCCGATATGAAAGGCATCTTCGGCGCGAACGAGAGCAGTTGCATCGGCGCCGCACAGGCCATCAAGTCCATCGGCCAGGCGGGCGAAGTGAAGCTCGTGTGTTTCGATGCCGCCCAAGAGCAGATTGCCGCATTGCGTGAAGGCCTCGTGCAGGCGCTTGTCGTACAGAACCCCTACAAGATGGGCTATGAAAGCGTGAAGGCGGCCGTACTGGCCATGCGCGGCGACGAAGTGCCCCCGCGCATCGATACCGGGGTCCTTGTTGTCACCCTGGAGAACATCGATGATCCGGAAGTGCAGGAAATACTCAATCCCGAGATCTGATGCAGGGTGCGGAATAAGGGGAACACGCCGTGCCGGCAGCAACGCCACAACCCGTGACCATCGTCATTCCGGCATTCAACCAGCTTGAATTCTGCCGGCAATGTATCGGCGCCATCCAGGCAAACACATACCACCCGTATCGCCTGGTGCTTGTCGACAACGGCTCGACCGACGGCGTATCCGGCTTTTTCGACGCCGTGCCCGGCGCGACCGTGGTACACACGGGCATGAACCTCGGCTTCTCTGGCGGCGTAAACCGTGGTCTGGCGTATGCCACGGGCCACGTGGTCCTGCTCAACAGCGACACCCTCACCCCCCCCGGTTGGCTTGTCCGGCTTGTCCGGGCGCTCGATACGGGCGATGAGTGGGGCATGATTGGGCCGGTTACCAATTGGGCCTCCGGCAGCCAGCACATTGCCGGCCTCGAGTTGCGCAGCGAGGCGGAAATCTGGGCTTATGCCGCGCGCCGTGCCGAAGAATACGGCGACAGCCTGCGCACGGAGCAACGGCTCGTCGGCTTCTGTCTGCTCATACGCGACGGCGTTTACCAGGCGGTGGGTCCTTTCGACGAACGTTTTGCCGTGGGCAATTTCGAAGACGACGACTACAGCCGCCGTGTGCGCAAGGCGGGCTGGCTGCTCGGCGTGGCCGAGGGCTGCTTCGTGTTTCATTATGGCGGCCGCACCTTTGCCGGCATGGGCTACGAGGGCGCCAGGTTCCAGGCCCTCATGGAAGAGAACCAGCGCCGCTATGACGACAAATGGCGCGTGAAATTGCCGGAGCATATCCCGCCGGAAGTGCTCGCCGGCCGCCTCAACGAGCGTGCCCGCCAGGCGCTGGCAGAGGGGAACCTCGAAGAAGCGCAACGCTGCCTGCGCGCTGCCCTCTATGCACGCCCGGAAGAAGCACAACTCTACAACGACCTGGGTTCCGTGCTCTGGCAGAGCGGCCAGCGCGACGCGGCTTTCGCTTTCTTTCTCGAGGCGTTGCGGCGCGAACCCGATCACGCCGACGCCCGGGAAAATGTGCATGACGCCGCCGAGGTCCTCGGCCGTGTGGACGAGCTTGCGGCCTTTCTCAAGGACGGCATGGGGTTCGAGGCATAGGCCGCGCGGCACCGCCGGTTCCCCGGCAATGCATTCCCCCCATCGCTTTCAGTATGGTGATGGCCATGGGGCGGCCGCATTGGGCCGGCCCCGCACGCGCGAACAGGAGTCGATACCCATGCGATTCATCGAACTGTTACTATGCCTCTTGCTGTTGCTGTCGCTGTGTATGGCCACGTGGCGGGCCATGCGCGGCCTGCCCCGTTTTCAAAAGCGGCTGTTGCCGGCGCTCATCGTATTTACGCTGGCACTGCACCTCGTAGTCGAAGGACCGCGCTGGCAGCTCTATCCCGTCTACCTGCTGGCAGCCGTTTTTGCCTGGCTCACCTGGGCGCCGTATAATGCGGCCCCGCCATCCGCAGGCCACCGGATGCGCCGTATGCTCAGCAATGGCCTTGGGGTTGTGCTGGTGTTGCTCTGTCTGGGCGTGGCGCTTGCCCTTCCCGTGTTTCGGCTGCCCAACCCCGGCGGGCCTTACGCCATCGGCACGACGGTGTTTTCCCTCGAGCAAACCGATCGCACCGATCCCTACGCCCCCGGTGACGGCGCAATCCGCCGGTTCCCCGTGCAGGTGTGGTATCCAGCGCCGGAAGGGCGGCACCCGGACCGGGCCCGTTGGCTGCCGCACGCCGGGGCTTTTGTCAGTGCGGCGGCCAACGCCGTCGACATTCCCGCGGCAAGTTTCATCCTGCGGCACCTGCGCCATGTAAAGACCCACGCCTATTGGGACGCCCCCGTTGCAGCGGATGCCACGCCGTTTCCGGTCGTGCTCTATTCACACGGGTGGACCGGCTGGCGCACGGTGGCCCTCGACCAGATCGAGCGGCTCGTGAGCCATGGATTCGTGGTCATTGCGCCCGATCATACCTACGGCGCCCTGGCGGCGGTCTTCCCCGACGGCGAGGCCGTGCCCAAGAATGCCGCGGCCATGCCGCCTGAGAAGCCGGAAGAGGCACGCCAGGCGGGTATCGAGTTGCTCGTAGACACCTATGCAGCCGATCTGCGTTACCTGCTCGACCAGTTACCGGCCCTCAACCAGGGTGCGTTGGCCACGCCACTGGCGGGTACGCTCGCGCTCGATCGGGTCGGTATCTTCGGCCATTCCACCGGCGCCGGCGCGGTAACCGAAGTCGCGGCCACGGACGACCGTGTGACCGCTGCACTCGCGCTCGATCCGTGGGTGGTGCCCGTCTCGGCGGATATCATGGAGCGGGCAATCCCCGTCCCCTTTATGTCGATTCGCAGCGAAGGGTGGGTGCGCTGGAAGGGTGACAACAGCGACAAGCTCGCCCGCCTCCTCGAACAGGCCGCCGGACCCACCTGGGACATGTACATCGAGCATACCGGCCACCACGACTTCACCCTGGCCCCGGCCATGCTGCCGCTCGCGCGCTTCTTCACCGATCAGAGCGAACGGGGTGAAGGGGTGTTCCAGGTGACCAATGACTACCTGGAATTGTACTTCATCCATTTCCTCGGGGCCGAAGGCAAGGCATGGCCGCACTCCCTGCACCCCGAGATGCGCTCCATCGATGAGTTCGAGGCAGCCGGCCAATCGGAGTGAGCGCCCAGGGACCGGCGGGCGCCATATCCGCCGCGCGCTTCGCGCCACGGCCTGACGTGGGCAGTGCCCACAACGCACGGAGGAAAACACCCTGCCGGCGTTGCCATATCGCCTTTGCGGTAGTGGCAAATGCGTTGCTATAATGCATCCACGTGCTATATGGGGCGGCCCACGGCGCGTGTATACCCACATCACGCAAGGAGCTACGGCCTATGTCCGGTCATTCCAAATGGAGCACCATCAAGCGCAAAAAAGCCGCGGTCGACCAGAAACGCGGCAAGATTTTCTCGCGCCTGGCCAAAGAAATCACCGTGGCGGCGAAAATGGGCGGCGGCGACGCCGACATGAACCCGCGGCTGCGCACCGCGCTGCTGGCCGCCAAAAGCGCGAACATGCCCAGCGACAACATTGACCGCGCCATCAAGAAGGGCACGGGCGAGTTACCCGGCATGAGCTACGACGAGGTACGCTACGAGGGCTACGGCCCGGCCGGCGTCGCATTTATCGTCGATGTGCTCACCGACAACAAGAACCGCACCGTCGCCGAGATTCGCCACCTGTTCACGAAATACGGCGGCAGCCTCGCCGAGACGAATGCGGTGGCATGGAACTTCGAGCACAAGGGGCTCGTGTATGTACCCAAGGACGGCCTCAGCGACGAGGACGTGTTCGAGAAGGCCATCGAAGCCGGCGCGGACGACGTGGACATAGAGGGCGAGGAGTCGTACGAAATCCAGACCCAACCCACGGAACTGCACACCGTGGCCACAGCCCTCGAGGAAATGGGGCTCAAGGTGGAAGAAGCCCGGCTCACCATGCTGCCGAAAACCACCACCGAAATCGAAGTGAAGACCGTGCCCACGGTTATGAAACTTATCGAGGCCCTCGAAGACCACGACGACGTACAGGACGTATACAACAACCTCGAACTCACCGACGAAGCCATGGCGGCGCTCGCCGAATAGGCGCGGCCGCTTTACCCCAGCAAAGGGTATTGCTATTACCTGATTACGTGCCCGTCCCCGGTTTATCGCCGGCGGCGTTGCGCCATGTTGTTACAAGAAAAGCCATACCTGACCCGCATGTGGTGCGACGTGTTTGACGCCTCGGCCCGCCATGTGCTAGCATCCCACCACCAGACACCGCATCCATGCGCGTCGAAGAATGCCGGTGGCCTTTCGGGCCTTAAAAGTTGCCTGCCGAGACGTAGCGGGAGCACGCGGTACGCCACGCACGCTTGAAGTGTCACGTACCCCGCCCCGCGCTGTCAGCCAGACGCGCGGGGCGGTTTTATTTCCAAGGTACGTGAAAGGAGGTGATTCAAGCGTGCAACGCACGGAGAAAGAAACATCCGTCGCCGAACTGACCGGGCGCATCCAGGCGAACAACATCGCGATCCTGACCAAGTATCAGGGACTGAACGTGGCCCAGGCGACCGAACTGCGGCGCAAACTGCGCGAGAACGACGTAACCTTCAAGGTTTACAAGAACACCCTCGCCAAGATCGCCCTGACCCAGCTCGGCCTCGAACAAGCAGCCCAATACATGGAAGGCCCGACGGCTTGGGCATTCTGCGACGACCCCGTGGCCCCGGCCAAGGTCCTCAAGGAATTCGGCAAGACAGCCGAGTTCGTGTCCATGTCCGGCGGCATCCTCGATGGCCAAGTGATGCCCCCCGAGAAGCTCCAGCAACTGGCCGAGTTGCCCTCGCAAGAGGAACTCATCGCGCAGGTGGTGGGCACCGTCGCCCAGCCGTTGCGCTCACTCGTGGGCGCCGTCAACGCGCTTCCGCGCAATCTTGCCAGCGTCATCGACGAAATCCGCAAACAAAAAGAAGAGGCGGGCGAAGCAGCCTGAGGGCTGGCTTTCCCGCAGCCATCCGATACACGTCAAAGCAACCGTAGCAGGCCCTGGCGCCTGCCAAGCAGCTGAATAAGGAACCGTTCGACCATGGCTGAAGAAACAACCGAAACCACCGAAGCAGCGGCGGAAGAAACCAAGACCCCGCTGTCGCCGGAAGTCCAGAAGATTATCGACACCGTCTCCGAGCTCACCGTGCTCCAGCTCAGCGAGCTTGTCAAAGGCCTCGAAGAGACCTTCGGCGTTAGTGCGGCCGCACCGATGATGATGGGCGCCATGCCCGCCGCCGGCGGCGGCGAAGCGGCCGAGGAAGCCGCACCCACCGAGTTCAACGTCATCCTCAAGGATTTCGGCTCTCAGAAGATCGCCGTCATCAAGGAAGTACGCGGACTCACCGGCCTCGGCCTCAAGGAGGCCAAGGATCTCGTTGACAACTGCCCGAAGCCTGTCAAGGAAGGCGCCGACGAGGAAGAGGCCAACAAGATCAAAGAGACTCTCGAGGGCGCCGGCGCCACCGTCGAACTCGAGCCGGCCGGCTAATCCACGACCATCCTCCCCCTTCTGCCTATACGGCCGATCCCGAATACACCGGGATCGGCCGTATGCCATTTACAGGCGGATGGAGGACGACCGCCCCATGGAGGGCGCACGTCCCCACGAGCCGCAACCCGAGTGAAATGCCGCAAATCGTGGACGCCGCCGGCCTCAAAGGCCAATGACAAGATAGAGCAGGGCAACGCCGTGGGAAAACGTTCCCAATAAGATTCGTAGCGCCGAAAGCGCGTGACAAAACGTCATGATAGGGTTGTGCGGATTCTTCTGGGCCGCCCTTTGAAAAACAGGACGGACAAAAGCCACGCGGTCCAGAAAATGCGGGGCAGTCCACGCGCTCGGGGACTCGCTTAGTTCGGTTCCTGTTTTCCTTGTATCTGTTTGCGGGCTACCCCGGAAGTGAAACGGCCTAATCCCGGCCCCACCAGTAACCGGTGCCCCAGTTGCCTTCAGCGCTGTAGCCGACGGTATAGGTTATAAAGCCGTCACCCAGGCCAGCCGTCTCAATGGTCTGTGGCAGCTCGACGTGCTCGCCATCGACAACAAACACGGCGATGGCCTCGTATACCGGTCCCCGCGCAAAGATGCGGTCCAGCAACAACTCCGTCCCCGGCTGAACGGGTTCGCTCAAGACGTTGACCGCGTCCTCCGACACGGCTCCCGCTTCGATGTAGAGTTCGGTTACCGGGAATTCGCCGTCGTTCTCGAAGAGAATCTGGAATGACAATTCGGGACATCCGCTGAGCAGTGTTGCTGACAGGATGACCGTGGCAGCCCGGACAAGCCGCAAAGACCATGCTTTCATCGTACTTCCTCCTGAAATGGGCGCATCGCTGGCGTCCGCTTACATGGTTTCCCCCCTTTGCGGAACTATACCACAAAGAAAGGGCGCAGTGTAGCCGTGGGTAGCTACCGGCCCAGCCCTTGGTAGACCTTCAGAACCGCCTCTGCCTGGGCATCGAGGCTGTAGCGGGTATGAGCGGTGTGCCGGGCAGCGCGGCCGAGCGACGCGCGCCAGGTGCGATCATCCGCAAGGCGAACAAACCCGGTGTGAAGGGCGTTTACGGTGCCATCGGTGATGAGGCCGTTTTCCTCGTGCGCCACGATCTCGGCGAGCATACCGCGGTTGGCGGCGATCATCGGTTTGCCCATGGCCATCATTTCGCGCACGGCCCGGCAGGTGCCGTCGGAACCGGGCACAAGGAACACGCCCGCGTCGAAAGCTTTCAGCATACCGGTGTAGTTGTCGCCGCTGATGTAGCCCGTAAAATGCACACGTCCCTCGAGGCCGAGTCTGCGCACCGGTTCGAAGGCAATACGCTCCTGATCGGTGCCGCGGCCGATAACGATTAAGTGGGCGTTCGCGTGGGTGTCGGCGAGGCGGCGGAACGCAGTGAACAAGTCTTCATAGCGGCGGTGGGACTGCATGCGCGCGACGATGCCAAGCACGAAGGCGTCGCGGGGCAGGTTGAGCCAGCGGCGGCCGTCCGGCACTTCGCGCGCCGGGTCGAAGCGTTGCGTATCTACGGCGCCCGGCACGACGTGCATGTGCTCCGCTGGAAATCGGAACCGCTTGAGGTCGTTGTTGCGCGCCCTCTCGGCGGGCTCGATGAGCCGTGAAGTACGGGCGAGCAGGTGGGCGAAGCGCGCCTTCGCGGGGAATCCCGTGCCATGGTAGCTCGAACGCACCAGGGGCGTCCCACGCTTTGCACAGGGGCCCAGGGCGATCTCGTGGTCGTTGTCGAGGTGGCAATGAACGATATCGTAACCGCCCGCATCCAGCAGCGTGCGCAGGGTGCGCCGGTCGGCAAAGTTCTTGACGGGGTGGCGGTGCTTGCGCAGGTACATGGCGAGGATGGGCTCGATGCCGCGATCGCGCGCTATGGCCACGACCTTGTTGTCGGCCGGCCCATCGCCCGAGCATGCAAAGCCGGCTTCGATGCCCCGCGCACGCAAGGCAAGGCAGAGGTTCACAGCGGGCTCGGCGGGACCGGTCCACTTGTGGTTGCTGAATAGGTGCAGGACTTTCATCCGACCGGCTGCTCTTCCACTGCCGCGACATCCTCGAAACGCACGGAAACCACCTCGGACACGCCGCGCTCCTGCTGGGTAACGCCATAGATGGCGTCGGCGGCGGCCATGGTCTGCTTGTTGTGCGTGATGATAATGAACTGGCTTTCGTTGGTGAACTCCTGCACGAGGCCGAGGAAGCGGCCGATGTTCGCATCGTCGAGCGGCGCATCCACCTCGTCGAGCACACAGAACGGGCTGGGCTTGGCAGCGAAGATGCTGAAGAGCAGCGCGATGGCGGTGAGCGCCTGTTCGCCGCCGGAGAGCAACGAGATGCCCTGGGGTTTCTTGCCCGGGGGGCGCGCCTCGATCTCGATGCCCGACTCGAGCGGGTCGTCTTCATCGAGCAGATAGATGCGGGCCTGGCCGCCGTTGAAGAGGCGGCGGAAGAAATTCTTGAAGTTCTCACTCACCGTATCGAAGGTATCGAGGAACATGGCTTTGATCGTGCGGTCGATGCGCTCGACCACATCGAGCAAGGTCTCGCGCGCCTTGCGCAGGTCTTCCTCCTGGGCGGTGAGGAATGCATAGCGCTGTTCGAGGGCCTCGTATTCCTCGATGGCCATGAGGTTTACGGTGCCCAGCCGTTGCAGGCCCTTGCGGCATTCCTCGATCCGTTTCTCACGGCTCGCTTCGTCGTGTTCGTCCTCTCCCACTTCCTCTTCGGTCAATTGGGACACGGCGACCTGATACTCCTCGAGGATGCGCTCCTGATGGAAGGCGAGTTGGTCCTCGTTGTGCGTGAGTTCTTTATCGAGCCGGTGCACTTCTTTCATGGCCTGCGCGTTCTGTTCGCGCAGGGTTTTCAGCTTCTTTCCGACGGCCTCGGCCTCTTCGATGATGGCGGTCTGCTTGTTCTGCGCCTCGACAACCTTGCCTGCGGCTTCTTCCTTGGTTTCCGAGAGGGCTTTGGCGCGCTCGGTATGCTGGGCGATGCTGTCCTCGAGTTCCTTCTCGCGCACCTTGATTTCCTCGATGAGGGTTACCCTTCGCCCTGCCTCTTTCAGCGCTTCCTCGTGCTCCCGCTGCTCACGCAGGCGGTTACGCTCGGTTTCCTCGAGGTTCTGCGTGAGCCCTGCCAGGCGCACGCGCGCATCGCCGAGGGCATCGGCGCACTTGCTCAGGGCCTCGCGCAACTGCGAGACCTTTTCCTGCGCGGCGCTCCTCTCCTGCTGAATGGCCTCGTCGTCATTCTCCATCGAGTCCACGCGCGCGAGGGCTTCCTTGCGCCGCTTCTCCATGGCCGCGCGTTCCTCGAGCAGGGCCGCGCGCTGCTCCGTGAGCTGTTTCGCGCTCTGCTGCAGACTGTCGAGTTCGGTCGAAAGCCGCGCGATGCGCACCCCGAGCTCATTCAACGCCGCACGGTGCTGTTCCTCGGTCTCCTGGAGCGTGCGCACCTGCGCGGCATGTGCCCGTATCGTCTCGCCGAGCTTCATAATCTCGTCGCCGAGGACGCGCATGCGCTTGTCCGTCTGCTCGACCCGGGCCTCGAGCTCTTCGATTTCCGCGCTGCGGCCGAGGATGCCCCGGCTCTGGTGTTTGGTGGCGCCGCCGGTGACCGCACCGGCAGACGTCACCACCTCGCCATCGAGTGTGACCAGCCGCGGGAAGCGCCGCTCCGATCGCGCAATGCGGATGGCGTCGTCGATGGTGCGCACGATCACCGTGTTCCACAGCAAGTACTTGACAGCCTCGGTGATGTGCGGGTCGTACTGTACATGGTCGATGGCCGGCCCGATGATGCCGGGCATACCGCCCAACGCACCGGTGTCATCTTTGCGGTTCACCCGGATGGTGTCCAGCGGCAAGAAGGTCACCCGCCCCGCCCTGGTCTTCTTGAGAAAGGCGATGGCATCCTTCGCAGCGTCGGCCTGATCGACCACGATATTATTGATATTGCCGCCAAGGGCAGCCTCGATGGCGGGACCGAATTCCTGGTCTGTCGAGACCAGATCGCCGATGGGACCGATGACGCCCTCGGCCTCGGGGCGCTCGTGCTGCTTAGCCATCATGATCGCGCGCACGCCGGCGGCGAATCCCTCGTAGCTGTCGCGCAGTTCGCGCAACGAGGTGAGGCGTGCTTCGGTACTGCTTTTCTGTTCGCGCAGATTCTGCAGTTCGTCGTTGCGCTCGGCAAGCGTGCGCGAGGCCTCGGCGTGCGCCTCCTGCTCCTGCTTGCGCGCTTCGACCGTGTTCGTGAGCGCGGCCTGCTGTTCGCTCTCGTCCTTCTGCGCAGCCTGAAGATCGGCGACGACCTGCTCGTTGCGCTGGCCATGGTCGTTTTGGCGCGCGTACAGGGCTTCGAGTTGCTGATCCGTTTTCGCGATGCTTTCGCCGAGATTCTCCGCCTCGGTCTGGGTGCGGTGGCGGCTGTTAACGAATTCGGCGGCGCGGGCGCGCAATGCCTCGAGGGTGGCGTCGGCCGATTGCACCGCTTCGTGCAGGCGGTCATGCTCGGCCTGTTTCTCGTCGATCTCGTGTTGCACCGAGTCGATTTCGCCGCGGATGCCCGTGGCGCGCGAGTCGATATCGCCCTGTTCCTTCACGAGGTTTGCCGCGCGCGCCCGTAATTCCTTGCGTTCCTCTTCGGCCTCCTCCTGGCGCTGGCGGCCGAACGTGATCTCCTGGCGAATGAGCGCGATCTCCCCCTCGATCTTCTCCATCTCCGAGTCGATCTGATGCACACCGTCGCGCCGTGCCATGAGCACACGCTCGAGTTCAATGCGCTCGAGGTTGAGCTTTTCATCGTTCGCCTCGAGCTCGCTGGTCTCGGTCGAGGTTTTCTCGTAGGCTTTCTGCGCCTCTTCATACGCCTGCTTGAGGGTCTCGATAACCGCGGTGAGTTCCCGGTGCTTCAACCAGGCGTTGCGGATTTCGAGATCACGCAGCTCGGCGGTCAGTTCCCGGTGGCGCATGGCGGCATTGACCTGGCGCTTGAGCGAGCGCATCTGCCGCTCGACCTCCTGCACGATATCGGCGAGGCGCACCAGGTTCTGCTCGGCATTGTCGAGCTTGCGCATGGCCACGCGCTTGCGTGTCTTGTACTTGATGATGCCCGCGGCCTCTTCGAAGAGGTAGCGGCGGTCTTCAGGCTTCGAGCTGAGGACCATGTCGATTTTGCCCTGGCCGATGAGCGAGTAGGCACTCGTGCCGATGCCCGTATCCATGAACAACTCCTGGACATCGCGCAGGCGGCACGGGGCTTTGTTCAACAGGTACTCGCTCTCGCCCGATCGGTAGAGCCGGCGGGAAATCTGCACCTCGGCGAAATCGACGGGCAACCGCGAGTCCGCGTTGTCGAAGGTAACCGTCACTTCGGACATGCCGGTGGGCGCGCGGTTTTCGCTGCCATTGAAGATGACGTCCTGCATATGGCCGCCACGCAAGGCCTTGGCGCTCTGCTCGCCGAGGACCCAGCGCACAGCATCCAGAATGTTCGACTTGCCCGACCCGTTGGGGCCGACAATGGCCGTACTGCCCGGCTCGAGGGTAACCACCGTACGGTCGGCGAACGACTTGAAGCCTGTCATTTCAATGTTCTTGAAGTACATGGTCCGTCTATCATAAGCGCAGCGCGCGTTGCCAGACTAGTGTTCCGGTTTAGGACATTTCTTCGCGGGGATGGCGGCCTGTGCCGGTGCCCACTACACGTCTGCACGCGTGACGCGCTCGATGCGCGTGGCGCGCCCGCTGGTGTCGTCCGCCTCGATGAACACCCCGTTTAACCAGACGGGCCCCTTGGCTACATTGTAGGTGCGGGGCATCCCCGTCTTGAACTTCGTTATCACCGCCTCCCGCTCGACTCCGATAATGCTGTCGCGCGGGCCGGTCATTCCCACATCCGTGATCATCGCCGTGCCGCCGGGAAGGATACGTTCATCCGCCGTGGGCACATGGGTGTGCGTGCCAATGACCGCCGTGCACCGGCCATCGAGGTTCCAGGCCATGGCCACCTTTTCCGAGGTGGCCTCGGCATGCATGTCCACCAATACCACCGGCGTCTGCGCACGCAGGGCGGTCAACTCTTTGTCCGCGCGCCCAAAAGGACAGTCGTTGCCGTCCATAAAAACACGTCCTATCAGGTTGAGCAGCCCCAGGCGGCGGCCATCGCGCAGGGTGATCACCGTGGCGCCTTTGCCTGGCACGCCTTCGGGGAAGTTGGCCGGCCGCACAATGTCGTGCATCTGCTCGATGGCGGAAATAAGCACCCGCTTGCGCCAGGTGTGGTTGCCCATGGTGAAGGCCTCGACCCCGCGCTGGCGCAGATCCTCGAGCGTTTCCGGCGTTGCGCCGGTGCCGCCGGCGATGTTCTCCGCATTCGCCACGACAATATCCAGGGCGTACGCTTCACGCAATTCGGGCAGCCAATGGCCCACGGCCTGCCGGCCCGGACGCCCGACGATGTCACCTATGAACAGGATTCTCATGCACGCACACCCGCCTTGTTGCGGCGCAAGTATACACGACGGACGCGCGAACCGGCCCAAGTCCGGACAGCCCGCGGCGCCGTTTGCTACTTGGCCACCTCCACGGCACGGGTTTCGCGCACCACCGTAACTTTGATTTCGCCCGGATAGGTCATCTCGGCCTCGACCTTGTGGGCCACATCGCGCGCCAGCACGGAGGCCTCCGCGTCGGAGATGCGGTTCGGCTCCACCACGATACGCACTTCGCGCCCGGCCTGAAGGGCATAGGACTTCTCGACACCGGGGAAGGTTTCCGCGATGTCCTCGAGCTGCTCGAGGCGCTTGATGTAATGCTGCATGTTCTCGCTGCGGGCGCCGGGCCGTGCCGCGCTCATGGCGTCGGCCGCCTGCACCAGCATGGCCAGCAGCGTATTCATGGGCATTTCCGCATGGTGCGCGCCCACGGCATTCGAGACCGTCTCACTCTCGCCGTAACGCTTGGCGAGGTCATGCCCCAATACCGCGTGGGACCCCTCTTTCTCGTGGGTGAGGGCCTTGCCCATGTCATGAATCAGACCGGCGCGTTTGGCCTCTTGCACATTCACCCCGAGTTCCGCAGCCATAACCGCACACAGGTTGCACACCTCGAGGCTGTGGCGCAGGACATTCTGGCCGTAGGAAGTGCGGAAGCTCAGGCGCCCGATGAGTTTGATGATCTCATGATGCAGGCCATGCACATCCGCCTCGAGGGCCGCCTGTTCGCCGCGCTCCTTGATGGTCTGGCTAATCTCATCGTTCACCTTCTCGACCATCTCCTCGATGCGCGCCGGGTGGATGCGTCCATCCTGCACAAGCCGCTCGAGGGTGACCCGGGCCACCTCGCGGCGGATCGGGTCGAAGCCGGAAAGGATCACCGCCTCGGGCGTGTCGTCGATGATGACATTAATGCCCGTGGCGCTCTCGAGGGCGCGGATGTTGCGCCCCTCACGGCCGATGATGCGCCCCTTCATCTCGTCGTTGGGCAGGTTCACGACCGACACGGTGCTCTCGGCCACATGGTCCGCCGCGCACCGCTGAATAGCCTCGCCGATGACCCAGCGCGCCTTCTTCTCCGCGTTCTCCTTCAACTCCTCCTCGATCTTCTTGAGCTGCAGCGCGCCATCGCGCTTCACCTCGGTCTCGAGGTTATGGAAAAGCTCCTTGCGCGCCTGATCCGCCGTCATGCCGGCGATGGCCTCGAGCCGCTCCGTCTGCTGCGCGATAACCTCCGCGACCTTGTCCTTCTCGATCTCCACCGCCTTCTCGCGGTGCACGAGATCACGCTCCTGCGCGTTCAGGTCACTTGCCTTGCTGTCCAGACCCTCGGCCCGTTTGTCCAGCGATTCTTCCTTCGCCGCCAGCCGTTTCTCCACCCCCGCCAGTTCCTTGCGCTGCTCCCGCCCTTCTTTCTCCAGTTGCGCGCGCAATTCGATTTCGAGTTCCTTCACCTCCGTCTTCGCATCTTTGCGGATTGAAGCGGCGTCTCTCTCGGCATCCGTGAGTACTTGGTCCGCATCGCGCTTGGCCTTGCTTACAAGGCTGCTGCCACGCAAACGGGCCCCGACGATCGTAACCACGGCGCCAAGGAGCACGCCCACCACAAACCCTGCAAGGCAGAGCACGATATCCATGGTGGCCGACCTCCGCGTCCCGATTCATTCGAGACGAAATGAGAATGATGTTTTGGCCTGGCACACCGGGCTGGCATTGGACGAACAGGGTAGGCCCCGCATACCCCGCAAGAAAACAGTGTGAAACGCGTATGCACTGCTGGCACTCCCGCACGTTGGGCGGGAAACCATGGGTTTTCGCCCATAAAGCGACGCGAAAACCGGATCTATGCAATCGCCCGTCCCAAAGACGGCACGTGCAGCGTGTTCTATGCTGGCTTCTTGCCATTGCACAACCTGTTGCCAGGTAGACTCTGTCAAAAGTGAGGCGTATTATAATTACGCGACTCGGGCAAGTCAACGCGCGCCGCCCACGCCCCTTCGCTGGAAATTCCAGGGGCGCGGAAGGAAAGGCCGTTTTGCGCTTTCAGTCCCATAAAGACCAACACCGCCGGCCAAGAAGAGATAGCTTTCTGTTGTGGCTGCACTTCTATGGGGACAACGTTTGTGACGTCCGGATCGCCCCGCCCTCGTGGCACCGGGCAGGACTGGGATTTCCTGCGGCGTGCATAGCCGCCGGGGACACCCATCTACTGCGGACTCCAAGCGCACGATACGCCATCGACAACAATATCAAGTGCGTAAAAAAAGGCTTGACAAGGGGGCCGCACTCCTTTATGATGTGAGAGTGCATTGGTAGAACGCAACAGAACCTGTGACTTTTGGCAATGCACAATGCGGGACGGCGTGAGGCAGCTCGAGTGGTTGTTTCCTCGTTCGCAGCATGCAACGGCATTACTGGTACGAATGTGAGGCGAAGGGCCAATAGGTCCGAAAACAAGCGATTCATTTATTTTTGAGTATGAGGACTCAAGGGAGGAATAACTAATCATGCATGGCAAGCTAACAACTCTGGCAATGGCCGCCCTCGTGGCCCTGGTACCCGGTGTGGCCATCGGGCAAATCGACTCCTGTCCCGATCCCTTCGACAACCCCATTGTCCTGTTGCCCACGATCAGCGGCGGTGATGAAAACACCATCGGCGCGGATGTGGCCACTGGCGAGGTGGTAGGCGACGTCGACTTTTGCGGCGCGTTGGACACCGTCTTCTGCTCACTCGGGCCGCTTACGGGCTTACTGCCGGAAGTGGCCGACTTCGCCAACCTGGTGAAATGCGAGTTCGCCGACATCAACGGGCCGATCGATCCCGAGGCGGAAATTCCGGTTTCCGGCAATGGCATCCCCGATGGCACGCACGAGTTGGCGGTGATCGGCGCCGTCTTGAACGACACGTCCTTTGACCAGAACGGGCTCACCCACGCCGACGTGCTCGCCGCATGGGACAGCAACTTCGAGTTGATTCGCGACCTCACAGTCGAGGCGCTGGTCGCGGAAGGCTATTGGAGCCTGGTACCCGGCGTGGCGCCGTTCCTGGTGGACTCACTGGCTTATTCGCTGGCCGGCTATGCCCTCATCGGCGATGCAGAAACCAGCGCGGCCATCAACGAGCTTTTCGCTCTGCTCGCCGATCTCGGTATCGATCCGCCCGACCCGTCCGCCATCGCGACCGTGCCTGGCTTCTTCGGCAAGAATGACGACGCCGACGGCGACGGCCTCACGAACCAAGGCGAATTCGACGCGAGCACTTCCGGCACCGAATACGTCACGTTCGCGCTCGACCCGAACCAGCCGGGTGAGGCGCCCCCCGTGGATCCGGGCGACGAAGGCGTGAACATCGTGGGCCCGGGTATGGTGGAAGAAACGAGTGCGGTCGAGTTGCGCCTGCGCGTGGCCGACGGGATTACGCCGTTGAGCACCCAGTGGCAGAAACTGGTGGGTGGCGAATTCCAGGATCTCACGGGCGAAACGGGCACATCGCTCATCTTCGACGCAATCACCCTGGATGACGAAGGGTTTTACCGCGCGGTCATCACGGTAGACGACGGCACCAAGGCGATTGTCGAGCTCGAGTCGTCGGCGTTCTTCCTCAACGTGGTTCCCGAAGGCGAATTGCCACTCGCGGGCGGCCTCGGCCTTGGCCTCCTGGCCGGTGTATGCGCCATCGCAGGCGCCGCCAGCCTGCGCCGCCGCAAGTAACGCCGGCTCCTACAGAACACACCTCAAAACGTATCGAAGCGCCACCGCCCGCCGGTGGCGCTTCTTCTGGTGCCCAGTGCTGCCATTCGGAAATTCGGTGACGTATCGCGTTTTGACGTGCCATAGACCGTTCTTCTGCCTAATCCCGATAGTCATTCATGGTGCGCTATTGCGCGCCTGAAAGGCCCCTCTTAAGCAAATAACGTGGGCGGCGCGCACAACCCAACACGCAAAGATGAGGCAGACTATGCGCTCGCGAAGTCATACCGCCAGGCCGTGCCTGCCTGAATCCGTAGGCAGATGCGTAAACACAACGCCGCACTTGAC
>CAZMVU010000077.1:0-20854 GCA_964569295.1 uncultured Nitrospirales bacterium | reverse complement strand
TGACGCAAGCAAGCGCGTCTTGTCCGCCTCGGGCGGACCTATCTGCCTCGTGCCGAGTCCGGCTGTCCAGCGGTAGCGTCGTCGCGAAGGAGAAAGCGAGCGCGCTTAATCCCCGGTCTTGCGGAGTCATGGACAACACAGCGCGTTCTCACAAACGCCGCAAAAAGCGGGGACAGTCCCTGCTCGCGGACTCGCGAGGACAGTCCCCGTTTTGCTAAACACATGATGCGTGAAAGGGCAATAGAACAAATGTCTTCTAAGTTAACGCTTATGGGCCGCAGGCCCAGGTCATCTGGCGCCCGGCACGCCAGAGCGCTGAAAGCCCGGGCCACAAATCTTCATAAATCCCTTAACCGTTTGCCGTACTTCACAGGATGCCCCGGCAAACGGCACCGCTCATGCTTCCTTATCCTCGCGGCGGTAGCCGAGTAAGTCGTACAGGTCCTGGCGGGACTGCATGCGGTCCACATAATCGCGCTGAGTACCCTTCTCACGGACCTCATCGAGTACGGCGGCCATGGCGTACATTGCCGCGCGTTGCAAGGTGACTGGAAAGATGACCAGGTTGTAACCCATGTCCTGGAACTGATCCACAGTAAAGTAGCGCGTCTTGCCGAACTCGGTCATGTTGGCGAGCAGATTGCCGCCCACGTCCTGTGCGAAGCGGCGGAATTCCTGTTCCGTGGTCAGCGCCTCGGGGAAGACGGCATCGGCGCCGGCCTCGATATACAGCCGCGCACGCCGCACCGCGTCGTCATAGCCCGCCACGCTGCGGGCATCGGTACGGGCGATGAGCAGGAAATCACGGGCGTGTTTGGCCTCGGCAGCCGCTGCAATCTTCTCCGCGAATTCCCCGGCCGGCACGAGTTCCTTACCCTCGAGGTGGCCGCAGCGCTTGGGGAACACCTGGTCCTCGATGTGGATGCCCGAGACGCCGGCGGCCTCGAGCACCTCGACAGTGCGTGCGGCGTTTGCGGGCTCGCCATACCCGGTATCCGCGTCCATGATGAGGGGTATTTTAGTCACACGGGCAATGCTGCGCGCGTGGCACTCGGCTTCAGTCAGCGTGACCAGGCCGGTGTCCGGCAGGCCGTGGACGCTGTTCGCCAGTACAGCGCCGCTCAAGTACATCGCGGAGAAGCCCATGTGCTCGATGAGGCGTGCGCTCAGTGCATTGATGGCGCCGGGCAGGGCCACCGTGCCTTCGCGCATCAGGCGGCGCAGCGTGGCGGCCCGTTGGGCGGCATTCGCAAACATAACCGGCCTCCTATGGTGTCTTCGGATTTTCTTGGACGGATAATGTAAACATTTTCGGCTTGGTTGCGTCTATATAAACATCGGGTAACGCGCTATGGCCGCCGCGCGCAATGGAACAGGCACGCGGGGCAGACGCCGAAGCGTGTTTGCATATTACAAGCGGATGTGATAGACTAGAGCTAGTATGAGGGTGCGTCTGGGACAAGTAAAGGGTATTGTTATGCGATTGGGGCTGTTTTTCGTGGGGGGTATTCTCGTGGCCATCGGGTGTGGGCTGTGCGTGTTGTCGCTGGTTGCATACCAACCAGAGACGGCACATGCTACGGCGGTGGAAGCCAACGAAACGGATGCGCCGGCGGCCGCTATCGATGTAGATGTCTGCTACACAGGCTACACACTGGGAGTGGTCGGCATTGTCGCGGGCATCGGGCTTGTGATGTTGGGGGTAGGCCGTTACTGAAGTAACGGGGCCGTCACCGCAGGCACGGAGTCTGCGCGCTCCATGCGCTTGCTGGTGGCGTCAGCCGGGGGATGTCTTTCCGCTTATCAGGTATATTTTCCACGAAATTCGCGCATAACTCCGGGTTAAGGCGTATCCGCCTGATCGAAAGCACCACGCACCTCTTGGTGCCCTATGCCCGGGCATGCTACGCTTATGCCGCCTTAAACGGTGTGGTAGCCACACCGTGTTCACCTTTTCGGATAAGGGCTTTGCCCGTGCGTTCCGTATGGTCTCACCGGGCGTGGGCGGCCCGCGCAAGGAGCGGCAGCATGAACCACTATTGGCCTGTAGTTGCACTGATACTGTTCCTAGTTACGGCGCCGCTGGCAGCGGACGAGCCGCCGCCTCTCCTCCTGGGCCAGGGCACGCAAGGCCCGTGGTATATGCAGGAGACGGCCCTCTCCCCCACCGGCGGACTGCGCCTGGATGACAAGCCATGGTGGGACAAAGCGTCGGCGCTGGAGGTGGGGGACTCCTTCGTGACCGGCGACGGCCGCAGCCTGGTGCGCCGCGAGCAGTTCGAGGATCGCCGTGGCCGCACGCACGACGGGATCGTGTGGGTGATCGATGACGATGAAGACGGCAGCATCGCCGGCGGCGGCGATCGGCATGCCGACTGCTATGTGGCCGACTACGACCGCGACGGCGCGGTGGACCGCATGGTCGATTACATCGACAACGACGGCGACAAGGTTCCGGACGAGATGGACATCCGCTATTTCGTGGACGGTGAACTGCGGTACTGCTGGTTCGGCGTGGACCTCGACGGTGACGGCCACATGTGGAGCCTTAGCGGGTATGAGTATGGCGGACCGAGCTTTTTCGAGAGCGATCCCTACGGCGACAACATGATCTACATGAACAAGCTCGACACGAAAAACGGCGGCTGGTTGCCCATCTCCGAGTGCCCCTTCGCATTCTACGACACCAACGGCAACAACTATAGTGAGGTGGTCATCCGTTGCAGCGCGGTGCCGCTTACCTACGATGTAAACGCAGACCCGGACTACGCGAACGACTATGCTAATTTCGCCGCGCCGTGGAGCCCGGTGTTCGAACGGATGGGCATCGTTAACATCCGCTACAGCTTCGATATTGACCGCGGCACGTCGCCGGAAATGCCGCTCCACTACGATTGCGGCTTCAACCTGGTCGGCGCCGCGCCCTATGACTATCCCGGCATGGAGCACGTGAACCGGAAGCGCAGACCGCCCCAGGTGACCATCGTCACGCCATGGGAAGATTTGCAGGACATCGGCGATGCCTATAAAGCGCGCGAGACCGGCTTCAGTTGGCATGAACACACCGACGACACCATCGCCATCGGCTACGGCGAACACAAGGCAGACGACTTCCGGTGGGAGGGCGTGTTCTGGACCTGGGAGCGGCGGTGGATGGAGAACACCGGTGGCCCGAACCAGAAGTGGAACGTGCGGCGCGAGTACAGCGGCACCCCGGCGGGCCAGCGTGAACTGTACTACAGCCCCGTGGACAAGCGCATCCACCTGAAGAACGCGCAAGAGGCCTGGCTCATAGTGGGGCATTTCGCGGGCGTGGATGCCTTGGGCGAAATCCGCATGTTCGATATGGACGGCAACGGCTACTTCGATCGCTGGGAATACGATTTCGGCGATTGGCGCCGCGTGGTGAGCGTGCGCAATGAACACGCCGAGGATCTGGAATGGGACTTCGAGGCCCTGAGCAAACGCTATATCGAGACCATCCTCCCCGAGGCCGTTGCCGCGAACGAGCGGTTCATGGACGCCATGGCCGCGCTGCGCGCGTTCGAGCCGGACCCGAAACTCGTGGAAGCCGCCAGCGGCGAACCCGGCAACTTTCAGCGCTATGCGCAGGACATCCTCCGCGAATTGCAATACGCGGACTTCTACACGCACTGGGCCGCCGTCGCCGCGCAGGCGCTGGCCGATCAGCCCATGGACGACCTGCGCCGTCTCGAGTCGGAAACACGCGCCGAACAGGTTACCTCGCAGACCGCGTGGGACTTGCGCCGGCTGCTATCGCGCATCGACGACCTCTACGGGCGCGGAGAACTGGAGCAGGCGGCAAAGGTGATGGAGGAGGAGGCGCAGGTGTTTTTGCTCTTCAGGTAGAGTGCGAAAGGACAGGTGGCCTCTGCGTCTTGTGGTGGAAGGACAATTTCCAAGGCGTGCGCTAAACCATGTTTTGGAATGGTATACTATGCATAAGACTGAACTTCTGGATAACTGGAATCTGGCTCGTGAACGACGCACTTTGCGGCGCATTGAACCGTTGGAATAGTCTTGATGACACCGAAGCTCGAAACTGTAGAATATGTTGGGGGGTACACCCTTCATCTGAAATTCTCGGATGGGGCCGAGGGCGACCTCGACCTCCAGGATGAACTTTGGGGAGAAGTGTTTGAGCCGCTCCAGGATCTGGACTTCTTCCAGCGCTTCCACGTTGACCGTGAACTAAATGCGATCACCTGGCCATCCGGCGCCGATTTGGCGCCTGAATTCCTCTATGAGCAGGTGGCCGGAAGAGCCGGCCGCGTCGGACCATCTGGCCGCAGTTAGCCAGGCGTCAGGTACCTGTTCCCATTTTTCCGCAATCAAGAGACGGGTCTTCTGCAACAATCGGGATAAGGCTTGATGTCGTTGTGGGCGTTACGCGAATACGTCCGACACCTTGCCGTTCCGCTCCTCGATGCGTTGCAGCGCCTCGAGGTTGAGCATGAGGTGGCGCGGGTGGTGGAAGTGGCCAACGCGGTCGAAGTCCTCGACAAAGGTGACCCAGCGGTCGGGGTAGAGATCCCAGATGGGGTAGCCGTGTTCCGCGAGGGGGAAGTTGTCGATGACGTAGGTGTAGCCGCGCTCGAACCAGTCTTTCGCCCACTGCGCCCCCGTGTGCTCGATGATCATCATGAGGCCGATAAGCGCCTCCTCCTGCACCCAGCACGCCTTGTCCAGAATCCAGATGTTCTCGTCCACGTGGCGGCAGCCGCGGTACCAGCCCTGGTACACGTCGTCCCAGGCGACCTCGAGCGTGCGCTTGAAGAGCCGCGCCGCGTCGTCAAAAAGGCCGCGGTCCTTGCGGCGCACCGCCTCGTCCATGACCATCCAGAGTGTCTCGATGCCGTGGCCTGTGTAGACGAGCTGGGCATAGGCATTGTCCGGCTTGGTCATGTCGTGGTTGAGCACCTCGAGCAGCAGATCGAACTTCGCGTCGTAATGGTGCTTCATGATGGACTCGACGCAGCGGTCGGCGAGTGCCTGTAGGTGTTTGTTGTCGCCGGCGCGCAACATCTGCGTGGCGAGGCGGATCATCACCATCCACACGCCGAGGGGGCGGCAACCGGGCAGCACCGGTGCTTCCATACCGCCCATATAGACGAGCGGCGCCGTGGGTGCATAGTCCTCCTGTTCAAAGAGGCGCTCGCATTTGGCGAGGATGTCCAGCGCTTCCTGCCGGTACCGCTCTTTGCCCGTTGCGCGCGCATACTCGGCAAGGCCGTTGGCGAGGAAGAGGTCGTCATAGATTTCGCCGCCTGACTTGTAGCGTTTGCCGGCGATCAGCATGCCCTCGTCCTCGAGGGGCTCGCCTGTGCGCGTGAGCTGGTTCGGCCAAAGCGCATCCTTACCCTCGGGCTTCGCCGCCATGATGAACTCGACGGACTTGCGCGCCGCCTCGATGTATTTCTTCTCCGGCGCCAGCGTGCGGTACAGGTGCGCGTACACCCAAATGCCGCGGCCCTCGTAGCGGCTGCGCTTGTTCGTGGTGACCTGTTCACCTGCGCGGTTGGCGTTGGTCATGAACCCGCCGTGTTTGTGGTCGATGATGTGCTCGTGCATGAACGGCAGGAAGTCATCGAACAAATCGTAGCGATAGCGCGCGATCATGTCGTCGAGCGTGCGCCCGCCGATCTTGCCTTCGGCGTCGTAAACGGTCGCACGCCTCCCGGCCGCGGCATGCGCGCCCCGCGGCATGGCGGCGTTGGTACCCAGCAGGGCGCCCGCGGCGCCGGTGACTTGCAGGAATTCGCGGCGTTTCATACTAAGTCTCCCCTTTCTTCATGATTATCAAGCCGGTGCTCGCAGGAAAGGCCCCACGCCATGGCCGAGGGCGCATACTGCCGACACGCTGGGGATCACCACGAATATGTGTGTTCGCTGGATCACCGTTGACTTCCTTTCCAAAGCAGCTTGGTTGACTGCCGGTTGTGTCGAGGCTAGCATAAGGCACTTGTGATTTGCATCGTCAGTATTGCGTTTCAACTGGGAGTGATCATGCGCGTTTGCCGCTTTGTCCGTGATGGGAATGTGGAGGCCGGATTTTACTTCGACGACTTTGTCGTGCCGCTGAAGAGGGCATGCAATGTTTACGGTGAGGAGACCGGGGCCACGTTGCCGGTGGTGGGCGACGAGACGGTGCTGGAACTGCTGTGTTCTAGTGAGAAAGCCGACACCGCCTACACGCTTGGCCGGTGGTTTGCCGAGCAGCCGAAGATGCCCAAGAACGTGGGTATTCCTTTGGAAGCGGTCACCCTGCGCACGCCGATTCCCGATCCGCCGAAGATATTGCTGTTGGCCGGGAACTATGCCGCGCACATCGAGGAGGAGGGGCAGGTGGCCGTCGAACGGCGTGAGACCTTCCCCTACGTGTTCATAAAGCCGCGCACCACGCTGAACCATCCTGGTGCGAAGGTGCCCATTCCCGCGTGTTCGCCGGATACTATCGATTATGAGTGCGAACTCGCCATTGTCGTGGGCAAGCGGGCAAAAGCCGTGCCGGAGGAAGCAGCCCTCGGCTACGTAGCGGGCTACACCGTCGTGAACGACATCTCCGACCGCAAGTTCCGCCCGAACCCCGGCCGCCGCGAACGAGAGAAAGACGCCTTCTTCGACTGGCTTCACGGCAAGTGGCACGATGGTTTTTGTCCGGTCGGGCCGGCCATCAGTTCGGCACGCTGGATCACCGATCCACAGTCGCTGTCGGTCGAGCTGAAGGTGAACGGCGAGGTGCGGCAGTCTGGCTCGACGGGGCAGATGGTGTTTCCCGTGGCGGCCATCGTCGCCTTCATTTCGCAGTGGATCACGCTCGAACCGGGCGACATCATCGCCACGGGCACACCCGCCGGCGTCGGTGCGGCGAGTGGACGGTTCTTGAAAGCCGGCGACGTGCTCGAGGCCAGCATCGAGAACATCGGCACGCTACGCAACACAATGGCGTAGCCGCGAAAAAGAGGGACTGTCCCAAGCGAGTCCCGAGCGCGTGGACTGTCCCCATTTTCGTTCAGGAGATGCGCATGAATCACCAGGACAAGAACCGGCTCGACCGGCGCGATGCCCTGCGCCTGATGGGCGCTTTGGGCCTCGGGGCGGGACTCGCCATGCCGGTTGTTGCACAGGGTGCGGCCGCTCCTGGCGATGCCGTGGACGGCGAAATCCCGATCCCCGCCTGGTACTACCAGCATTTCGACGCGGACTACAGCGAGCCCGTGCCCGAGGTTGGTTTCGGCGGTTGGATGAAAAAGGAGCTGCCCTTCTCGCGCGCACACACCGCGCTGGTTGTCATGCATGCCTGGGACGCCGGGCAGAGGTATGCTGATTTTCCGGGCTGGTGGCGCGCGGTGCCCTATATTCCCCGGGCGAACGCGATTCTGAAGGAAGTGTTTCCGCCGTTGCTCGGGGCGGTGCGCGCCTCGGATTGGCCGGTCTTTCATGTGGTGGGCGGCGGCGATTACTACAAGGACTTGCCGGGTTATAAGCGCGCGAAGAAGCTCGCGTCCGACAGCGCGCCCGGCCTGCCCAAAGTTGCGAGTGACCCCGTCAAAGAGCGGCTGCAAGCGTTCCGCGCGGAGCATGTCTTTGTCGGCAATCACAACAAGCCCGATGTTGACCGCGGCTTTGCGCAGCTCGATTTCTCCGAAGGGGTGCGCCCGGTGGGAGACGAGGGCGTCGCGGAAAATGGCGCGCAGTTGTATGCGCTCTGCAAGGAATCCGGCATCAACCACCTGGTCTATTGCGGTTTTGCCATCAACTGGTGCCTGCTGCTGTCGCCGGGCGGCATGGCGGAGATGCAACAACACGGCTGCATGTGCTCCGCCGTTCGCGACGCCACCACCGCGGTCGAAAACAAGGTGAGCGCGCCCGAGGAGTGGGCGAAAGAGATCGCCCTGTGGCGCGTCGCGCTGGCCTTCGGGTTCGTGTTCGAGTCGAAGGATATTATCGCCGCGGTTTCCAGGAACAAGGCTTAAGGAAGGATTCATTATGAAACGCACGTTCGCGCTCGCCTGTTTCCCGCTGCTCCTTTGCGTAGTACTCGATGCGTATGCGGAGAAGGAAGACCTCGGCAACGGCTTCCTGCACCACGGCGTGGCCACGCCCGTCAGCAAACACCGCGGGACGGTGGCGACCGTCGATGGCGAGGACCGCGATGTCGTGCTCGTGTGGCTCTTTGATCATCGCGGCGGCTATGCGCTGCTCATGCTGGACGCGCTCAGCGGCAAGAGCGAGCAAATCGAAACGCCCTTCCCGCCCGGCGGAGACTGTCCGTACTCATCCATTCTCTCGTCGAAAAACAAGTATTACACACACTTCAACAGCTACTTCTGCGAGTTCGATCCGGAGAAGCGGGCCTTCACCTTCCATAAGCGCACCCGCCCGCAAATGGCCATGGGCATGACCGAAGACGACAACGGGGTCATCTGGTCGGTCACCTATCCCAACAGCGGCGTGGTTTCCTACGACCCGGCCTCGGGCGAGTTCAACGACTACGGCCACGTCTATGACCAAAACTGGCGGCAGTATCAGCGCCATGTCGCCGCGGACGACGCCGGCTGGATTTACTTCGGCATCGGCAGCACGGCGAGCCAGGTTATTATGTTTAACCCGGAAACGGAGGAGGCCAAGCCGGTTGCCGAAGGCGGCGAGCGCGTGAAGGGCGCCGGCTATGTCGTGCGTGCGAAGGACGGCAAGGTCTACGGCCACACAGGGAGCGACGACAACTGGTACGTTTTCCATAAGGGCGAAGCCACGCCGATTGAAAAGCCGGACAGTATCGACAAGAAGCCCATCATCACATCGAGTCAGGCGCTGTTTCACCGCGAGTTTCCCAGCGGGCGGCGTCTCGTGAAGTGCGATCTGGTCAATCGCGTGATCGTGGTGGAAAATGCGGAAACCGATGAGACCATCCGCAACACATTCGACTACACGAGCGAGGGGGCCCACGTGATGGGCCTTGCCGCGGCGCCGGACGGCACGATCTGCGGCGGCACGGCGTTTCCTATGCGCTTCTTCAGCTACGACCCCAAAGCCGACGAGTGGACCAACCGCGCGGCCTACGGCCAGTGGAACACCGTGGCCAAGCAGGGCGACATGTTTTTCGTGGGCGGCTATGGCGGCGGCTTCCTTTTGGAGTGGGATCCGGCCGAGCCCTGGGTGCCCACCGAGAAGGGCAAGGAGGGCTGCAACCCGCAATTCCTTACCCAGTGTACGCCGGTCATTCACCGGCCCCACGACCTGCTCGCACACCCCGACGGCAAAACCCTCGTGCTCGCGGGCACACCCGGCTACGGCTACACCGGCGGCGGACTGCTCTTCTGGGACCGTGAAACCGAAGAGCGCACGCTGCTCGAGCATACGGACATCCTGCCGGACTTGTCCACGATGTCCCTCGCAGCCCTGCCGGACGGCGACATCCTCGGCGGCGCCACCATTGCCGCGGGTACCGGCGGCGAGGTGCTGGCGGAGCAGGCGGAACTGTACATCCTGGACCTGAAGACCAAGGAACTCCTCTGGCACGAGGTAATGTTCCCGGACGTGAACGGCTACACAGACCTTGTTATGGCGAAGAACGGCTACGTCTACGGCATCGCCGACCGCGTGCGCTTCTTCGTGTTCGACCCGAAAACGCGCGAGGTCATCCATGAGATGAGCACCGCCGAGGAATTCGGGCCGTCGTGCTCACAGCAGGGCCCGCGGGTGTTCGTGCAGAATCCCGAGGGCGACCTCTACATGCTGTTCCAGAAGGGGGTGGCGCAGGTCGACCTCGAGAATCATGAGATCACCATGCTCGCCGAGTCGCCCGTTTCCATCGGTCCCGGCGGCACCTACCTCGACGGCCGCATCTACTTCGGCAGCGGCTCGCACCTCTACAGCTACGGCAAGCCAGGGTTGTAGCCTTCGGGAGGGACGGTGCCCCCCCAACGTCCGCGAGGATAGTGAAGAGGACGCAGGGGGCTGCGTCCCTCACTTCACTGCTTTAATGCTTCGCAATCTGTCCTTCATACTTCCCCATTAAAGCCAATCTCTTCATCTGCGTCATCTGCGTCATCTGCGGTTGATTTCCACGTCGACAGAAACGCAGCCCCATTGTAGCGTTCGGTGAGCGGGGCGCCTATGAAGAGGACGCCGGGGACTGAGCCTCTCTCCTGCCTGTTTCACTATTTCTCGGTATGTCTCTGTTACTTCCTGTTATTTCCGGCATCTGCCTCACTCCACTTCTCCGGCAATCAGATTTCCATCGACATCGAAGGCGTACAGTTTCTTGTCGCGCCGGGACGGGTTGTCGTAGTGGGTGTATTGGGTCTTCTCCCAGCCATCGGGCCATGGTCCCGTCGGTTCCGCAGCGATGAAAAACGGACCGTCTCCTGCATACTGCATGACCTTGTTGATTTCCTGAAAGCCGTGGCCGAATTCTTCCCGGCCGGCGACGACTTCCCCCGCGCTCCAGGTTTTTCCGCGGTCGGCGCTTTCCCACACTTTGATGACGCCGCCGGTGAGGTTTTCGTTTTTTGTGGCCAGGTCGGCCACGGCGAATACCTTGAAGTGCACGCCGTCGGCGGTGTACATCACGGGCCTGCTTGCGAGGCCTTTCAGGTTGTTTTCAGTATCCGGCAATTCGACCCACGCGCCGTCTGCCCAGTAGCCGAAATCAAACCGTTCACCCTTCCGCTCATACAGGAAATAGGGCATGCCGTCGTGGAGCACAAAGTCCACCAGGCCATGGAAAATCTTGGGCAGGCCCTCTTGAAAGGTCTCGAGATTGCCCATCGGCCCCATGGTGTCTCCGGCCAGCGAGACAAGCTCTTCGGTGCCCGGGTCGTAGATACAGTGCACCGCGCCATGGCGCCCGCCCAATGGCCCGCGCGGATGCAGCAGCAGGTGGACGCGGTTTCTCACGGGATCATAGGCGCCGCGGTAGAGCTTGCAGGCGTCGGGGAATGTGGCCAGTTTTTGAATGTCGCTCCAGGTCTCGCCGTTGTCGCCCGTGGTTTGGAGGCCAAGAAAGGGATTCTTGTAGCCGCCGGTGGGCGAGTAGCGGTAGAAGACATGCAGCGCGCCGTCGGCAGTCTCGGAGAAGAAGGGATACGTGCCTTCTGCGCCCACGCGCATATCCAGTTCCCAATTGCCCGGGAGAACGTTCTCCGGCGATTTCGTGCGCGCGTACCGGAACACGGTGCCATGGGCGCCGTAGAAGATGTGAATCGTGCCGTCCCGGGTGATGAACAGGTTCGGCACGTTGTGCCCGTCCTTGTACGCGCGGTGGAACCGGTCATCCGGCCGGATGCAGTCATCGAGCAATACCGGCGGATATAGCCATTCCTCCTTGTCATGATCATAGTAGGTGATGCGCGCGAAGAAACTGTGGTCCATATAGGCGACGTAGGTGCGGCGGTGTTTCCCCTCGTGATACATGGCCCGGCTCTGGTGATCGCGCGCCAGGGTGCCGCCAATGGAATCCCAGGCGAAGTACGCCTCCCCAGTACCGCTAGCAGGGGACGCAATAAAGAGGATGGTCAGCAACGTGAAGACGGATAGTGCGGTGCGCATGGTATAACCCTTTCGGTTGGGCAGCAATCATTTCTGCGCGAATGGGTGCTGGCTATGTTGCATGTTGCTCCGCGATGTTCATTCTGGCCAATGCCAGGGACTGATTATCATGTCTTCGAGCGAGGGCGCAAGCCGGGCAGCGAGATCATCGAGCAGCTCGCGCGTCACGGCGGGCCCGTGCGCCCACGCGATGGTTGCCTCTACCTGTTCCGGTGTCTCCGCGCCGATCACGAGCGGGGTATCGAGTGCCAGGCCGAAGCGGATGGCGAGTTCGGGCGGCTGCATGCCGTGTTCTCGCGCGAAGGCGTGCCAGCGTTCGGAAGCCTCCTTGGCGGCGGGCAGGCGCGTGGCGGCGGCCTCGGGCGGCATGGTGAGCAGGCCTTGCAGGTACAGGCTGCGCACGCAACAGAGGCGGTCTGCCGCCTGGGCGCGTTCCAGTAGGCCAGAATCAATGGGCCGCCGGTCCCAAGCGTTGCAGGGGAGTTGCAGCACGGCCAGGTCCGGATGGGCGAGGCAGCGCGGCGCGTCGTTCAGTTCCGACAGTGAAACGCCCAGGTGGCGAATGTGGCCTGCGGCCTGCAACTCGCGTAGAGCATCGCCGAGGCCATGGTTCCAGTGATCGAGCAGGCGCGGCGTGTGCAGCATGACGCACCATAACTGGGGAACGTTGAGGCGCGCGCGGGATTCCTCGATTGCGCTGCGAACTGTTGCGGCATCGAGGTTGTCCTCCGGCATGGCGAGCTTGGTTGTTACTTGTGCTCCATCGGCAATTCCCAATTCCCGTAGCGCGCACCCGAGCATCACCTCGCTGTCGCCATAGGCCTGGGCGGTGTCGAAATGGCGAATCCCTGCGTTCCAAGCCGTTTCGATGATGGCCCGTGCCTGTGCCGCATCCGGCTTGCCGCTGCGGTTGGCGGCGCCGTAGTCCATGCCGAGCTGCGCGGTGCCCAGGATAATGCGCGAGACCGCCTCGCCGCGCCAGGGGATGGGCTCAAGGCAAGGCATCAGGACTCCCCGTTCTTCTTGTGGGCCGGCATGCCGATGGGTAGCAGGCTCAGCAACGGGCCGACAACCACGCCGGCCAGCAGCGACAACGGCATGATCCAGATGAAACTGAGGCCGAACCAGTTGAAGTAACCCACGCCAATCGCCACCACGGCACTCACCACACCGGCGATAAAGCTCGCCGGCGCCGTACCCCAGGGAATGAAAAGGGCCATGAAGAACAGGACGAACAGCGGCGCCGTGAGCAGGTTCACCACCTTGAAGGTAACCTCGAGGAGATTGCCGCCCACATAATTCACGCCGGCGCTCATGAGGACCACCACCACGCCCACAACCACCGAGACCCACTTGTCGCGGTTCACATTCCATTTTGCTGTGTGCCGCTCACCACTTCCGCCAAACCGGTCGAGAAAGTCCACCGAGATCACCGAGCACGATGAGTTCACGCCGGAGGACAGGCTCGACATGGCGGCGGCGAGCAGCCCCGCCACCACGAGTCCTGTAATGCCCATGGGCAGGCTCATGATGATAAAGCGCGGGAAGAGTGTGTCGGCGTTCGTGCCGATGGTGTGCGTGTCGGGCATGAGGTGCGGGTTCGCCGCGAAGTAGGCAAAGAGTGCGAGGCCGAGGATGGCCAGAAAGGTGCCCACCGTTATATCTGTTATGAGCGACACCGCCACCACACGCCGCGCGGACTTGGCGTCGCGGGTCGAGAGATAACGCTGAATGGCGACCTGGTCCGACCCGGCGGTGCAGAAGTGCCACGCGAACCCGGCGATCATGGCGCCCATGACGGTTATGCGCGCATTCGGGTCGTAGCCGAACTTGAGCGGGTCCCATTGGGGCGACCATTCCGTAGGCCACCACGCCCCCACACCGCCAAGGTCGAGGGTGATAATGGCGAGGGTGAGCCCCGCGCCGCCGAAGAGAATAAGCGTCTGTACGACGTCGGTCATGACCACCGCGCGGATGCCGCCCATCGAGGTGTAGACCACGGTGACGAGCCCGAGCACCGCGCAGACCACCGGCGTCGCTGTCTGCGGCCAGCCAAGCATGGGCACGAGGACCGCGCTGCTCGTGGCATAGATGATGACCGCCATCCACATCAGGCGCAGCGCGAGAAAGAAGAACGAGCCGAGCATGCGCACGCTCAGCCCGAGCCGCTGCTCGAGGATTTCGTAGGCGCTGGTTATCTTGAGGCGCATGATGAACGGGATAATGAGCCAGCCAATGGCCACGAAGAGCAGCGGGTACACCACGTACTTGCCGACAATCATGGGGCCGTGCTTGATCATTTCGCCGGGCACGGAAAGGTAGGTGATGGTACTCAGGAGCGAGGCGAACATGGAGAGACCCACGGCGAAGGGGCGCATGGTGCGCCCGCCGAGCAAATAGTCATCGCGTGTGGTGATGCGCCGCGCGTAGTACCAGCCGACGCCCACCATCGCGGCCATGTAGGCCGCGATGACTACCCAGTCGAGCACGGCCATGCGCTTGGGCACACGCCGCCCGATGCGGAGGATGGCGCTGGCCGACCCGATACGCACATCCGCCTCGGGTGCTTCGAGCATCCCGGTGAGCCACGGCACATCGGCCATGCCGCCCGTTTTCGCAAAGGCGTTCAAGGCTTCGTAGCGCTGGGAGGTTGTGCCCGTGGTGGCGTATTCGCGGAGTGTGCCTTTCAGATTCGACGCGCCTTCTTCGGCCAAACACCACGCCGCACTCACCAGATAGATATGGGCGGGCGAGTCCGATGGTTCCGCCTCGGCGGCTTGGCTCATTTGCGCCGCGACCGGTGGCGGCACAACGGGTAGATGGCGCAAGGCATAGGCTGCTGCGCTGCGGGTTGCCGGGTCTTCCTCGCCGAGAAGAGCGGCGAGTGCCTGGCCGGCATCCCGCTTGCCAGTGTTTGCCAAGGCCCACAGCGCATAGGCGGCCATGGGGCCCTGTCCCGATGCCGCAGCCGGTTCTGCCTTGGCCACGGCCGCTTCGTCCAGCGGGCGGCCCAGCTTCGCCAGCGACTCGATGGCGTGAAGCCGGTCGGAGGCATTCGGGTCGAGCCACACCGCGCGTATCTTGTCGGCCCATTCGTTGCGCGCCACTTCGGTGAGTTCTGCCTGGGCCAACACCCGCCAGATGCCGACGCGGTATTCCGGTTCTGCTGCGTGCGCTTCCAGTTCCGCTTCAAATGTTTCCAGCACACCGTCGGGATAGCTCAGTTTCAGAAGGGCCTCGGCGGCATGAACCTTTTGCCAGCGTTCCGCGTCATCGAGCGCGGCGCGCAGTGTGTCAACGGCGTCGTTGCGCAGTTCTTCGTCCAGCGCGGCAGGGTTCGGCGCGCAGCCGGCCCCGAGCGCCAGTCCCGCCAGGCACAAACACAGAGCAATACGGCGATAGCGTGTCGTCATCACTTCCCCTCGGAGTTCGGCCAAACACCCAGATTTTGCAAGCGGCGCGTTGCAGTCCCTCTCGCATCGGCGGCCCATTTTACTTGGCCGTATAGCCTCCGTCCACCGGCAGGTTGATCCCGGTCACATAGGCGGCGGCGTTGCTCGCGAGAAACACCACCGCACCCATGAGGTCCGTGTCGTTCGCGAGGCGGCCGAGAAATGTGCGGTCGCTGTATTGCCGCACGAAGGTCTCGGGGTGGTTCTCCGTGCGCAGGCCGCCCGGCGACACGCAGTTGCACCGCACGCCGCGCGCACCGTAGTAACTCGCAACGAAGCGCGTAAAGTTGATCAGGCCACCCTTGTGAAAGAAGTAGTCCGGCGCCCAGCCGTGCATCTCCGTGCCGCGGTAGATGGTGGGGTCCGGCGCGACCATGCCCTGGATGGACCCGACATTCACAATGGCCCCGCCGCTCTGCTCCGCCATGGCGTCGCCGAAGGCGCGGGTTACTGTGAAGAGCCCGGTGGCGTTCACCCGCATGCTTTCGGCAAACGTGGCGGCATCGCTCTCCATACCATCCTTCATGGGCCGGATAACCGCATTGTTCACCAGCACATCCACTTTGCCGAAGCGCGCCAGCACCGCATCGCGCAGGGCATGCACCGAGGCTTCGTCGCCCTGGTCATAGGTCTCCGCGTGCACGGCCAGCCCTTCCTCCTGAAACGCCGCGGCCAGCACTTCGAGGCTGGCGCGATTTCGCGATGCGACGACGGTCTCCGCGCCGGCCTCGGCCATGGCACGCACAATCTGCCGGCCATAGAGCCCCGCGCCGCCCGTGACCACGGCGGTCTTGTCTGCGAGTGAGAATGTCTCCAATACACCCATGCTGTACCTCCCCAATTACAACAACCGGCGGAAACCCTCATGGGCTGGCGGGCCTTCCAAAGATTCCTCGATGCGGTCTTGTGCGATCACCTGCGCCATTTCCGCGAACACAGCACCCACCGCCTCGGCATAGTGCGCAACAATCTCGTCGGTGTGTGCGAGCGTGGGGTAGAACGCCGTGGCCGCCAGGAAACCGCGGTGCAGCATACGCTGCGTGAACAATGTGCGCAATGCATTCCCTTGCGGATGCTCGAACCGGAAATGCGCCAGGCACGGATAGGACGCAGGCACATCGACCGGGAGCCCATGCCGGCTACCGGCCTCGCGCCAGAGGTGTTGTACTTGCGCACCGATGCGGTCCACGTGTTCCCACGGCCGCGCTTTTTCCATCACATCCAGTGTTGCCAGTGCCGCCACCGGCCCCACGCTTTCCGTCCAACTTGTGCTGCTGATGAATGAGGTGTGTGCACCGTCCAGGGCGCCCGTGGTCCCGATGACCGCGCTGATGGGATGGCCGTTCCCCAGTGCCTTCGCGAAGACCGCCATGTCCGGGGTAACGCCGAGCCGCAGGTGCGCCCCGCCCAGGCAGCGCCGCCAGCCAATGGTTATCTCGTCGAAAACAAGCAGGGCGCCGGCCGCGTGTGTCCGCTCCCGGATGTGTTCGAGGAAGCCGGATGCCGGATCGTGGTAGCGGCAAGGCTCCATGATTACCACGGCAAGGCGATCGCCGTGGTTGTCGATGATATGGTCGAACTGCGCCGTGTCGCCGTAGGCGAAGGCCCGGGTGGTACCGCGCAAGGCCGCGGGCACGCCCGCCGGTTCGAGCCCCGGCAGGAGGTGGCCCCGCAGGGCGCCGCTATCCCCGAGATTGGCGGCGAGGTACCCGTCGTGCCAGCCGTGGTAGCCGCACACCGCCACGAGATCGCGGCCCGTGGTTGCCCGAGCGATGCGCATCGCCACCGCGCACGCCTCGCCGCCGCCGCGCGTGAACCGCACCTGGCCGGCCCAGGGATGTATCCCGCATAAACGGTCGGCCAGGGCCACTTCTTCCGGCGGATTCAGCGAGCACATGCTGCCACGTGCAACGGCCTCCTGCACAGTGCGGGTGACTTCCGGGTGCGCGTAGCCGAGCAGACACGCCCCAACGCCGTTGTGCGCGAAGTCATAGTAGTGCCGGCCATCGAGGTCCCACACCTCGCAGCCCCTTGCTTCGCGGAAGTAGGCCGGCCAGCATTCCGGGGCGAACTGCTCCGGGCGCTTGCTCAGTAGCTGCGTGCCGCCGGGGATGCGCGTCTTGGCGTAGGCATAAAGTGCCTTGGTTTCTGATGTGGTGTCCGAGTCCATGCGGCCCTTGCGCTCCAGTGAACTTGATCGCATCGTAGCGCAGGCCGTCTAATGGAGACAATCCAACCAACCCTGAGGAGTACCCCGATGCACGAGAGCGTTACCCTCCAGAAACTGCGCGCCGGCGAGGCCGTCTGGTGCGCGAAAACGAACCTGAGCGACCCGTGCGTGGTCGAGATTATGGGGCGCCTCGGCGTGCATTGCGTGTGGCTGTGTATGGAGCATGGCGCGATTACCTTCGAGACCGTGGCCAACCAGGTGCGCGCCGCTGCCATGACCGGCATGGACGCCATGGTCCGCGTGGCCAAGGGCAGCTACTCCGACTTCATCCGCCCTTTCGAGGTTGGCGCCACGGGCATCATGGTGCCGCACTGTATGTCGGCGGAGGAAGCGGCGGACATCGTGCAGGCCACACGCTTCCAGCCCATCGGCCGCCGCGCCATGGACGGCGGCAACGCCGACGGCGCCTACTGCATGCTGCCGCCCACCGAGTACACACGGTTCTCGAACGAACAACGCTTCGTCATCGCGCAGATCGAGGACAAGGAGGCCGTGGACCGCATGGATGAAATACTCGCGGTGGACGGCGTCGACGTATTCTTTCTGGGGCCGGGCGACCTCTCGCACAGCTACGGCGTGACGGGCGAGGTCAACCACCCGCTCGTGCAGGGCGCCATCGACAAGCTGGCCGAGTGCGCCGCGAAGTACAACCGGAATTGGGGCCTGCCTTGCGGCCCGGACGACGCCACCCGCCGCATCGAACAGGGCGCGCGCTTCCTCGCCGGCGGCGCGGACGTCCTCGCGCTGAGCGCCTATTTCAAGGACATGCGCGGCGGCTACGAAAAGGCGGGGTTGCGCTTCGATGCGGAGTTTTGAGACTTCCCGATCATGTAGGAAGCACGGCAGCACGTCGAAATGCGCTCGCGATTCCAATGGAACCCCCACCTACCCCGGGCCGGGCGCATCGGTGCTAGCGCGCGGTGCATTCGCGTGGTATGCTCTGGGGCGCAATGAGTAGTGCCGTAACTTCGGAGGTTTATCCTATGGCATGGCTGCACCGCGCTTCGTTTTTTTGGGTACTGATGCTAACCATGTTGACCGCACTGGCCGCCGAGCCCCTGTGGCAGCCGGTGGCGGATACGGTCTACTTGCAGGAGGTGGGGGAAAAGGTGCCCACCGATGCGCCGGTGACAGCGGTGGCCGTGCGCGGCGATTCGCTTTTCGCCGTGATGAACGGAGCGCTGTATGCGTTGCAAGGCGGCGGCCTTGTACCGGCAGAGGGCGCCCCTGAGGGCATCACGCGCCTGAAAACGATCGACGGCAACCTGTGGACCGCAGCGGAAGGCGGTGTTTACACATGGGATGGCACGGCCTGGAACCACGTGTCCGAGTTGCCAGCGGTGGACTTATGCCTGCACCAAGGCGAGGTGCACATGGCGACCCGGGAACGCATCTACCGCTATGACGGCGCCACGTTTACAGACATCGAGCCGGAAGATGGCTGGCGGACCAAGGACACCACCCACATTATGGAAGACGGCACGCAGGTGCTGCCCAACCCAATTCGACTCGGACCAATCCGGCAGATTGCGTCGTATCACGAGACGCTCTACATCCTGGGGCCACGCGATATCGCCCTGCTCGAGGGCGTGCTGTTTGATGAGTACGCCATCGACTGGGGCGCATTTCCCTCGGACCGCATTTTCGACATGCTCGCCCTGGGCAGCCGGCTCTACTTCAGCACCGATCAGGGCGTCGCGGTTTTACGCGGCATGGCAATGACCACGCTCACGGGGAAGGAGGGCCTGCCTTCGGAAGACACCACCTGCGTGGCGCCCGGGTTCGATGGTGAGTTGTGGGTCGGCACGACCACCGGGGCATGCCGCCGCACGCGCGATGGCGACTGGCATTACTTCGGCGCCAACCACTGGCTGCCGGGCGACGGCGTGAACGCTATCGCCGCCGGCGCGGACACGGTCTATATCGCCACAGACGCCGGGCTGGGCACCATCCGTTATGAACCGTATACACTGCGCAAGAAGGCCGACCACTATGAACAGCAACTCGATCTGCGCGGCCACTTGCGCATGGGATTCACCCACAAACTGTGGTGGAGCAACCAGCACGACCAGTGGATTCGCGAAATAAGCGATAACGATGGCAGCCATACAGCGCATTACCTGGCCGCGATGACCTTCAAGTACGCTGTGACGGGCGATCCCGATGATTATGCCAAAGCCCTCGATGCGTTTACCGCCATGGTCTGGCTCGAGGATATTACGCCGAAGGACGGTTTTTTCGCCCGCGCTATCTGGAGCGAGGAAGGCGACCTGGGACAGCGTGCAACGGGCGGTAGTGGCGGCCTTCCCGCCAAGTGGTACGAGACGGAGGACGGCCAATGGTGGTGGAAGGGCGATACATCGAGCGATGAAGTCAACGCCCACTACTACGGGGTGTCGCTGTTTCACGATCTCATCGCCAAGGGTGAGGAAAAGACGCGGGCAAAGCAGCATCTCACGCGAATTACGGACCACATCATCGAGAATGGCTGGGTCCTGCGCGACATGGACGGCACCCCAACGCGCTGGGGACGATGGGACCCCGAGTACCTGTTGCGGCCCTATGGCATCGAGGCGCGCGGCCTCAACGGCATGGAAGCGCAAGGCTATGTGTGGACCGCCTATGGCCTCACCGGCAACGAACGCTATATGGACGCGCTGGACCAGTTGATGGAATGGGACTACCACCGGTTCACGGTTCGCCAGAAGCATACCTTCCCCCCGGAATCCGTCGTGCCGTGGGACAACGAGTTGGCTTTCCGCACGTTGCACCCCATGCTGCGCTACACCGATGATCCCGACTTGCGCGGTATCTACCTGCGCAGCCTCGGGCGGCATTGGGAAGTGCTGCGCATGCAGAAGGTGCCGTTCTTCAACTTCATTTATGGCGCACTCACGGGCAACGACTGCGAAGTCCCACAGGCCGTCCAGCACTTACGTGACTGGAACCTCGACACCGTAAATCATGACTACCGAAACATCCACCGTGACGACTTGAAACACCCTGAACCGGGCTATGTGCCCTATGGGGGCGGCACGCAAGGCCTCTCGCCGCGGGAAACAACCGCCATGTGGGGCAGTCGCAGCGCCATCCAGTACAACGGCGGCAGCGGCGGCCGTGGCATCACCCCCGCCGTCGGCTGGCTCGAAGACTATTGGATGGGCCGTTACTACGGCTTCATCACCGAGCCAGAGACGGACGATGCCGGCCTCCTCACCGTGGACCTCGACCCCGCGAATTTCGAAGGCGCCCAGCCTTATCCCGGCCCCGCGCGCCCGAAGGGGATTCTCGATCTGCCCGAGTAGAAGCACGGCGGCGGGCAAAACACGCGGCGTGCTGTGCTGGAGCGCAGCGCAGGCGCATAGCAGGGGTACTGTGACTCTATCACAGATGCTCTGGCTTCTTCGGCGGCAAGTACAGGTAAGCCAAACGGGACTGACACAAGCGAGCGAGTCCCCGCGTGTCCCGCTGGCTTGTCCTCCGTAGCGCTTCGCGGAGGGGAAAACGTCTGCGTGAAGGCGGATACCCCTGAGACGGAAGAAGACTAACGCGGGCGTTGCCCGCAACCCAAGGATCGAAAGGCGTGTTCCCCGGTTGT
>CAZMVU010000076.1:0-21233 GCA_964569295.1 uncultured Nitrospirales bacterium | reverse complement strand
CAGCTATCTCAAAGAGATCCTGCTCCAGATGTGAATTTTAATGCGATTGCCCTGGTGGGTCCATGCGTTGACGCTGCGGGTCCAGCTCAGTATGCTAGGATTCGCCGTTTTCGACGGTGGCCGCGGTCCGTCTCATGCAATGGCCAAACAAAAGGAAGGAAGCATACACGGCCGGCCGCCTGCCGTGACCAGTTCAAGAAACAAACAACGTGCCCGCCTATAGGCAGGCTGTGCAGCGCCATGAAGTTGTGCATGTGCCGGCTTCGGCAGCAAAGGGCAACGTTCTTCAGTGTACGCGAACAAAACAAGGAGAGGGCACTATGGGCAGTAAACTTAGCAGACGGGCATTCCTCACGGCCACAACGACGAGCGCCGCCTTCGTGGCGGCCGCGCCGCGCGTGAACGCGGCCAAGGTCGTGCCCAATAAGATTTCACCGAACGAAAAAATGAACGTGGCGGGCATCGGCGTGGGCGGCAAGGGTACGGGCGATATCATGGCCTGCCGGCGGGAAAACGTGGTCGCTATGGCCGACCCGGACTGGAACCGGGCAGCGGAAGCCTTTTACAAAATCAAGGACGCCGAGAAATTCAAAGACTGGCGCGACATGCTCGACAAGATGGGCGATAAGATCGACGCCTGCACCATCTCGACGCCCGATCACTCCCACGCCCCCGCCGCCTACGCCGCCATGATGATGGGCAAGCACGTCTTCGTGCAGAAGCCCCTCACGCACACCGTGGCCGAAGCGCGCTTACTGCGCAAGATTGCCAAGGAAACCGGCGTCACCACGCAGATGGGCAACCAGGGCCACTGCCAGGACGGCGTACGCAAGTATTGCGAGCTGGTGTGGAACGGCGACATCGGCCAGGTCGAAGAAGCCCATGTGTGGACGAACCGGCCGGTTTGGCCCCAGGGCATCAAAGACCCGCTCCCGTCCCAGGCCGTACCTGATCACATGCACTGGGACGTGTGGATCGGGCCCGCCCCCTGGCGTCCCTACAACGAGGACTATGCGCCCTTCAAGTGGCGCGGCTGGTGGGACTTCGGATGCGGCGCCATCGGCGATATGGCGTGCCATATCATGGATCCCGTCTTCTGGTCCTTGAAGCTCATGGACGCCAAGACCTTCACCTGCGAAGTTGTGAAACAGGAAGGCATGACCGAAGAGACGGCGCCGCTGGGCTCGGTCATCAAGTACAACTTCCCCGCCCGCGGCGACATGGGCCCCGTAGTGGTCTACTGGCACGACGGCAGTTTCGAGCCGCCCCGGCCCGCCGACATTCCCGAGGACGAGAAGATGGGCGACGGCGACAACGGTTCGCTCCTCATCGGCACGAAGGGCTATGCCACCGCGGGTGAATACGGGGGCGATCCACGCCTGCTGCCCGACGCCAAAATGAAGGCCTACACTTTCCCTGAGGAAACGCTGCCGCGCGTGAGGCGGCAAAACCCGCACGCCAACTGGATCGACGCATGCAAGGGCGAGGCGGAAGCCGCAAGCCATTTCGGGTATGCCGGCCCCCTCACCGAAGTCGCGAACATGGGCAACGTGGCGCTGCTTGCCGGCGAAAAGATCGAATACGATGCGGAAACCGGCCAGATTATCAACAACGAAGGGGCTAACAAGTACCTGTCGAAGGAATACCGCCGCGGCTGGGAGTTGCCGGTCTAAGCGCACTCCCCGCGTGAAACCATCGAGAAACACCGGCCACGCCCGGGTCCATTGCGGCCCGGGCGTTTTTTGGGGCACCCGCCCCCACAGTAATAGCGGCGCTCAGGGCTGCTGCGCACCATCGACTGCATGCACCATGCTGGAAAGGAGCCCCCCCCCTGCCGCGCCACTGGAATCCGCACAGCACACGGGGCAGCCCCCCACAGTGCCATCTGCTTCGCGCGCTGCTGTAGCCTCTACGCACGAGAACCCCCGGCTCCAAAAAGGAACCGGGGGGTAACCGTCCAACATGCGTTTTGGCGCTCACACGCCCAGTGATCAGCCTCCTCCTCCTCCTCCTCCTCCACCGCCGCCCGCCTGCTGGGCCTGCTGGGCCTCACGCTGACGCCGCTCGAACTCGGCCTTCTCACGTTTGGCTTCCTGGATCTTCTGTTCAGACATCTCCTGCAGATCCCTTTTGTCCTCGAGTTGCGATTGGCTCACATCCTCGGGGATCTCATCGAGGATGCTCGGGACCCGCTCGAAGGCTCTAATGGCCTCGTCATAGCGGCGGTCATCCCGGGCAGCCTCGCCCTCATCGAGGGCGCCGGTGGCCTTGTTGATGATCTCCTGGATGACCTGATCCATGTCTTTTGTCAGGTCGCTGACACCGCTATCGGCGGTCTCGGCCAGGTTGTCAAACTCATCGCCCACAGACTCGAACAGGTTGATGCCCTTGCGGTACTGAATGATAGCGGTGCCGTAATCGCCTTCGAGGGCGGCGCGGCTGGCTTCTTCGCGAATGGCTTCCGCCTTGGAAATGATCTCGAGGTAGAGTTCGCGCAGCTCTTCGCGTTCTTTGATCTTCCGGTTGACCTGCTGGACGTAATCTGCCGCTTCGGTGTCCGCGCGGTTGTATTTAAGCGCCTCTTGAAACGCATCGAGCGCATTGGGCAGATCGGTGTCGTCGTAGCGTTCCTTATCGAAATACTCGCGGCCAACGCGCATGTAGTGCGCGGAGAGCTTTTCCCCTACGTTCTTGCGCCGGCTGCCACGCAGGCTGTATGCGAGCTTCCACTCATTTACGCCACGCTCCACGGCCTGCTCGCTGCCAAAGGCGTAATACAGATCACCCACTTCCTCATACGCGCGCAGAATGCCGGGGTTCTTGCGCTGGAACAGTTCGTACGCGCGGTTAGCCCGTTGGAAGTTTTCTTGTACCTCGAGGAAGTACGCGATTTCCTTCACAAAATACCAGGTGAGCATAGTCGGGGAGGCTTCCTGGTCGGTGGCGTCCGCCTGGGAGCGCAATACCGTGTGCCAGGTGTCGGCCACGGCATTGATGGCCTTGTTGAAGTAGTCCTGCCCGGCGTTTCTCAGCAAGCCCGCATAGCCCGCACCGGAGGTGTAGTCCTCGGCAATGATCTGCTTGTTTTCATTGTGGAAGCGGCGCTTCTCATAAAAATAGGCCTGGGCATTGCGCACATACGTTCGGCGGCTATCAGCGCGTACATAGCGGTAGTTATCGAGGTGCGCTTCGATATCTTCCTCCATGCGCGCCTGAATGCTTTGCTCCTGGGGCGTCCATGCAAACCCAAAGGGAACCATCACATCAGCCACCAGCGAAGAGAGCACGCCCATGCGGAAAGCGAAGTAGCTATTCACCCCGTATTCCCGTACATTGCGCAACAATTGGATTTGTGCACCCACCGCCGCCACGGCGTCGTCCGCGTCGCTCAGCGGCATGGTGTCGGCAAACTCCTCATAGCCTGTCTTGGCGCCGCGCAAAATGTCCCTGTCGTACTGGCGCAGGATATCCGGGTAGTCTTCCTGAATCACCTGTAAGGACATGTAGGCAATGGTTCGCTGGGCACGGGCGTCCCAAGCGGCGGCATCGGACATAGCGACTGCCAGAAGCAGCGCGATAAAGGAACCCAAACGTGTGGTGCGCGTCATGTCGGCCCTCATGCTCAGGCGCCGTCACGCGGGCCTGCCCGCATGCCCGGCCGCCTGCCGTTTGTGTGGAACACTGCCAGCCCGAGTCGGGTTTCTCAGCGGCGCATGCCTTGTGGCACACGCTGCGTTTTCTCCCCCCCTCCGCGGTTCTTCCCGCCTCCATAAAGTCAAGAAACACGCTAGCATATGGCCCATGCGGGTGTCAACGGATGAAAGGGCTGCTTCAGGCGTGCTGCAAAAGGGCTCTTGGCGGGTTGCGCCGCCTCAACGCAAGCCGCTACAGTAGCGTACCTTAGCAAGTGCGGCCAGCCAGTTCACGGAAAAACACCATGCTACCTCCAAACATTATCCTTATCACAGCCGATCAACTCCGGTGGGATTGCCTGGGGTTCGCTGGCAACCCGGATGTGCGCACGCCCAACCTGGACAATCTGGCCGCCCACGCCGTACACTTCGAACAAGCTATCTGCCAGCAGGCCCTGTGCGTGCCCAGCCGCAGCACCATCCTCACCGGCCAGCGCCCGCGCACCCATGGCGTTGTCGACAACCGCGACAGTCTGCGCCCGGACGCGGTGACCTTCGCGCATCTCCTGCGCAACGCCGGGTATCAAACGGCGGCCGTGGGCAAAATGCACTTCAACCCAACCCGCGCCCCCTACGGCATCGATACGCTCGTACTCGCCGAGCAGGACGGCCCGGGCCGTAACGACGACGATTACCATGCCTGGCTCAAAGAGCACAACCGTATCGACCGGATCGATGTATGGGACCAGGTGGATCGCGCGCAAGCGCCGATCGCCTATTGGCATGCGCTCGGCGCGCTGCCATCGAACCTGCCGGAATCCATGCACGCGACCACATGGACCGGCGACCAGGGGGTGCGCTTCCTCCAGCGGCGTGCGCGCGAGCCGTTCTTCCTGTGGGCCAGTTTCATCAAGCCGCACCACCCCTTCGATCCGCCCCGGCCGTGGGATCGCCTGTACGACCCGGCGGCCCTCACCCTGCCCGCCGGCTTCACGCTCCCCGTGCCCGAATACGATGCGAAACATGGCGGCTTTTTCGATCCCAAAGAAATGACCGAGGCGCGGTTTCGCCGGGTACTCGCCCTTTACTATGCGAACATAAGCCATATGGATCAGCAGATTGGCCGGCTGCTCGCCACGCTCACCGCGCGGGGGCATACGAATAACCTCATCGTATTCGCAAGCGACCATGGCGACTACATGGGCCAGCACGGGCTGATCACGAAGAAACACAATCAGGTGTACGATTCCCTCCTGCGCACGCCCCTGCTTGTCGCGGGCATGCCGGGCCAACGGCGGGGCGAGCGCGATCCGGCACTCGCCGAACTCACGGACATCTTCCCCACGTTCCTGGAACTGGCGGGGGTGCCCGTCCCCGAGACATGCGAAGGGACCAGCCTCGTGCCATGTCTGCGGGAGCCCGGGCACACATTGCGCGCGGCGGCGTGTGCGGAAGATCCGCGCCGCGCCATGTACATCGCGCGAACGGCCACGCACAAGCTGCTCGAAACGCCGGACCCCGATTTCCGCGCCCTGTACGACCTCACCGCCGACCCGCACGAGTTCGAGAACCGCTACGGCGACCCCGCATACGAAGCGGTGCAACGCGATTTGGCAGCACAACTCGCCCCATAAACGCAGCGCGCCGGGAACGTTCCCGCGACACCGTGTGTTCGGTGGTAGCAGTGGCCGGGCATAGCGTATCCCGGGGCGATGGTGCAGGCGGGATCAGACGAGCACCAAGTATCCGCCGCCAACAACCTGAGGCGCAGTCATTGTGGAACACATCGCACCGCACATAGGCGTCGTGGTCGTGGACCACGGGAGCAAGCGGCCCGCCGCCAACGAGATGCTCGTTGAAATGTGCCGTATCTATGCCGAGGCCACCGGCGCGGCCATCGTCGAACCGGCGCACATGGAAATCGCCGAGCCGACTATAGCCCAAGCTTTCGAGCGCTGTGTGGGGCGGGGTGCGCGCGCCGTCGTGGTGCTGCCGTACTTCCTGTCGCCCGGCCGCCACTCGATGCGCGACATACCCCGCCTGACGGAAGAAGCGGCCGCAGCCCATCCGGACATCCCCTGCCGCATTGCGGAACCCTTCGGCATCGATGACAGACTCGCCGCTGTCATGCACCGCCGCGTGTTGGAAAGTCTTCGCGCCGCCAACCGCTCCACGTAACCAGACGGGGAGCACCCGTGCGTTCGCCAACGAAAACCGCGCACAGGTTGGTGGTTCTATACACGGGGGTGGTGTACGGACCTTTCTTGCCAGGACGCATTGGCCGGTGTCTGAAGCGTGGCACAGTCAGGAGACAACGTCGCGCCGGCTGTCACCCGGGGCATCTTCGCGCGTACGCCGTTTTCTATTCGCCACGGAAGGCGGACGCCCGTCATTCGACGGGTTGGAATCTCGCGCGGACGGCGGCGTGGAGGCGGTGGGCAAGCTCTTTGCGATCTTCATGCTCGATGGGGGCATCGCCCCACCAGACCACGGCCGTGCAGCCACGGTTCGCGAGCACCCGGCACAGGTGCGCGAAGAAGGGCATGGGCAGCCACCAGCTAATAACGGCGTGCGGGGGACGGGCCCCGGCGCGGGCTTTGTACGTAATGGTAGCGTAGTGCACGGGAATCTCGTTGATGACCGCAGGCTGGATGAGCGCGGATTTGAAGGGCTCGACGTCGATCCCGCGCGAGATGCGGCTCTCGGCGAATACGCCTACGCCGTCGTTGCACGCTAGGGCATGCTGGATTAGCTTGTTGACCCGGTAGGTGTCACGCTTATTGGCCCGATTGATGAACATCATGTGGAGGGAACGCAAGAGGAAGCCGATGACGGGCCACGACTCGACGTCCCCGCGCGCGACAAACACGCAGCCGGTGGCCCGCATGATTACTAACACGTCGATATAGCTGATATGGTTCGCGACGAGAAAGAATGGCGTTTCCGGCGGCCGCCCGTGTTCCTCGACGCGGATGCCCCACACGCGCAGCAGTCCGCCCGCGAACGCCTTGAGCAGGGTGCGGCGTAACCGGCGGCGCCGCGCCTCGGGGGTGTACGTGAAAGGCCAGTCCAGAAAATAAAGGAGCGCAAGCAGCGTCGACCACGCCACAAGGAAGGTGAACCGCCAACAGAAGCGTACGACAGGCATGGCCTTCTCCTGTGGTTGGGTGCCGGCCGCGCCCTATTGTGCGGGCACGTTCAGCTTGCGGGTAACCGTTTGCGTGTTGCCGGCGCCATCGGTGACAGCGATACGCAGCGTCTGCTCGCCAGCGGGCAAGTCCGCATCGCGTTCCCAATTGATACGGTGGTTGTCGGGGTCGTAGGCGGTGAGCAGCCACTGATCACCGCACGTCGCTTCCCATGCGGCGACGCCGCTGCCGCTATCGCGCACCGTGGCGCGAATTTCCGGGCGCATCGAGTTGACCGCGCCACTACCCGCAGGAACCACCCCCGTGATCGACGGCGGCGTGGTGTCCGTATGCAGCGCGTAATCGCCAAGCTTTCCGGCATTGAAGGTGACCCGGCCATTACTCACCGAAGCGCGTACCCGGGACCAGGAACCGCCGCTTTTGCGGTAGGCATCGAGCTGCGCAGCGTTGGCCTCGGCCCCAGCGGGCAAAGGTATGGTGACCCGCAGGTCCGCATCGATAGGCGCACCCGCCGGCCAAAACCGGTACACAGGGCCCATACGGTCGAGTTCGCCGCCCGCGCCGCCGCTCGTCCGCGTGTCCACGGCGGCGAACAACGCACCGTAGGGGGTGTCGGCGGCGGCTGTGAGGGCGACTTCCCCAAGCTCGATGCGCCCGCCCTGGCCGCGAACGAATACGGCGATCGTCTTTTCGTAGGGTTCGGCGAGGCGCGGATGCGTGACGCGCAGGGCATGCGCACCGGTGTGCACCGGCACGAACGTGGCCCGGAACGTATCGGCGGCAACCTGCCGCCATGCGAGCGCATGAATGTCGCCGGGCCCCTCGATGAGCCCGGCAGGCGCCTGCGGCGCAGCGGTGGAGAATCGCGTGGTGACCACCAGCCACGGCCCAACACACTCGAGTGCCACCGTGCCCTGGCCGTCGCCGCTACTGCTGCTGCTGCTGCTGCTGCTGCTGTCTTGCGTAGCAGTTTGAGGTGGTGCGCCCGGACGCACAGGCACAGTGACCGTGGCGGTGTTGTCCTGGAAATCCGTCAGTTCGATGGTCACGTCGACCCCTTCGCCGGGAACGGAAAACCAACCGTCCGGCTTGACCACCTCGTAGAAACCATGCTCATTACCGGGCCAGCGCCACAACACCTGGTATCGGCCTTCGGCAAGGAAGAAGGGGTGATAAGCGACGACTCCGTCGCTGTTGTCAGCGTAGGCAAAGCGATCGCATTGGACACGAAAAATTTCGCCGGCGTCCGTCGCGGCACGCAGCCGCCAAGCGCCGAGTTTGTAGCGCCCGCCACTGGCTGGGTCGACATAGCGCACGGCAAAAGCGATGGCCCCGCTGGCGGTGACGGGTTCGGTCACATAGCCACCGCCGGCCGCCTGGCGCGGCTGCAGGGTTACCGGCAACAGGTCGCCATTCACCGAGCCGTCGCCCCCCCGGGGCTGTACGAGCACGCCGTTTATCCGTGGCGGCGTGGTGTCGGGCCAGGTTATGCCGTGGTTACGCGGATTGACCGGGCACTGGGCGGCGTCACGCAGTTCGTAGTGCAGATGGGGCGCGCCGATGCCGGTCTGGCCGCTTTTCGCGATGAGCTGGCCGCGGGTCACCGGCAAGAGCCCCGGCTCGGGGTAAAGATCGACGGTATACTTTCGGGCCCGGTGCTGTGCGCGGCGGACGTAGTCGCGCAGGAGGGGGTAGTAGTCGTCGAGGTGGCCATAGACAGCCGTCATGCCGTCTTCGAGGTGCAGGTATACCGCCTTGCCATAACCCCACGGCGAACAACGCACGCGGGCCACGTACCCATCGGCGGCGGCGTAGACGTTCTTTCCAATCACACCGCCCGTGCGCAGATCGATGCCGGCATGGAACCGCCCGGGACGGTATTCACCGAAACTCGAGGTGAGTTCCCGCGGAAGTTCGAGCGGCCACGCGTAGGGTTCGGCGGCAGCCTGGACAATACCAAACGCAATGGCCAACAGGGTCATCGGGGTCATGGATTCGCATTGACCCGGCGCGCGGCCAGGGTATTCTCGAGGTGCAGAAAGATCTTCACCTGCTGCTGATTGTTGATGATGGAATCGGACCACGCGGCCACAGCATCCTCCGCCTTGGCATGGCGCAGAGCGCGGCGGACGCGCGCCTCGGCCTCGGACAGCGCGACTTTCTCGCCGCCCTTTTTCGCGACCACCTGGACGATGTGGAATCCATGCTCGCTGCGCAGGATTTCGCTGAGTTGCCCCACATCGAGCGTGGCAACAACATCCTGATAGACCGCCGGCAGATGCTCGACAGGCGTAAAGCCGACATCCCCCCCTTGCGCGGCGTCAGGCGAGTCGGACATATCCTTCGCCACAGTCTCGAATTTCTCGCCGGCACGGACGCGGGCGAGGGCCTTCTCGGCTTTCTTGCGCGCCTGGGCCCACTGTTCTTCCGAGGCGCTTTCCGCATTGGGCTCGGGGCGAACAAATATCTGTTTGAGGTGTACACTGTCCGGGCGGTTGAAGAGCTTGGGGTTTTCCTCGTAAAAGGTATTGATCTCCTCCGAAGACACATCGATTCCCTGCTCCTCGGCCACGGCGCGGAACGCCTTGTCCACGCGCAGGGTGCTGCGTAAGGCTTCGCGCATTTGGCCGGGCGTGACGCCGGCAATCTCGAGGGCCTCTTCCTCGGCGACTTCCCGGCCTTCACGGCGTGCTATCGATTGCCGCAACGCGGCCAACTCTTCCTGATAAGCCTCTTCCACCTCCGCATCGTTCACTTCAATCCCGCGGTTTGCGGCTTCCTGGCGCAGGAGTTCGCGTTGCACGAGCCGCGCCAGGCACTGCAAGCCTATCTTCACGCGGTCGCTGTCGGCAATCTCCGCAGCACCGGTGCGCCCCGCCAGGCTCGAAAGCTCGCTGCGATAGAACCTGAGAAAAGCCTGCCGCCCTATAGACTCGTTGCGCACAATAGCCACGGGGCCGTTCGGCACGGAGCGCTCCACCACATCCAGTTGATCGAGATCCGGCGCCTGTGCGGCTGCCGGCGCACACCAAGCCACCACGCCAGCCGCCAGCAGGAGGCCGGTACGCAGCACTGTGCTCTGCCACCCGTCTTTCATGCTCATACTCCAAAGTGTAGGTTGGTGCTGCCCGAGGGGCATCGGGTACGCATTGCGCGTTTCATTGCACGGCCTAGCCGCCAGGCGGCGACTCGCCGCGTTCTGGGTCGGCCGGTTCATCGCGAGTGGAATCGGTTTCTTCGCCGCCCGCTTCTTCACCGGTTGGTTCTCCGCCGGACAGACGCGCTTCAGGCATCTGCTCCGTTGCCCGTTGCGCCGACTCCTGCCGCACGGTACTCACGATGAGATAGACGAAGCAACCACCGGCTCCGTAGCCTATCACAAACGCCAAGAGCACCCAAACGACAAGGTTGGCCGGCACAATGATCGCACCCGCGTATTGGCGTACCAAAGCGACAAGCAGCGTGAGTACGGCCACGGCGGCGCCGATCACCAGGGCCCATGCATGGGGATCACTCTTGAGCCGCAGGGGCTTCTGCCGCCGGCGGTTGGCCGGGCGCGTATCGGGGGGTGTTTCGGCCATCTTATACTTCCTGCGCCGGTTCTGGATGGGCTTCGCGCATGTAGCCGGCGTTGCCGTGTTGCATCATCCTCTGGCGTACTATGCCATGCATGGGCGTGCACATGATCGAGCACCCCTCGCGCGCCGGCAGCACACCGCGATACCCGTTGCAAAGCAGCTCCTGCCTGGAGCAACAGGCAGATTCCCTATGGACAAACACCGCCTCAGTCACACCGCGTTGTTATCCAGTCAATCATCAGTCTAATGATCCGCGCCTTCTCCAGATCATTCCACAATTCGTGGTAGCCGCCATCGACAATCTCGAGGGTCTTGTCGGCCGCGGGCGCATTTTCGTAGAGGGCTTGCGTGCCCGCAGGGCCCACAAGTTGGTCGCAGGTCCCGTGCAACGCCAGGAACGGCGCATCGATAGCGGATACATTGGCGTGGATATATTCGATAGCCCGCTTGAACTGCGCTCCCGTACGCGCGCGTATAAACCCGTGGTAACTGAGCGGGTCCGCTTCCGCCGCCTGCACAACCGCCGGATCACGGGAAATGGCGCCGAGCTTCAGCTTGTCCACCGGCATCCAGGGCAGCAACGCCCCCACCACCCCCGAGACCGCGAGCAGCGCTTTCGGCACGTCGCCGGTGAACGCGAGAAAGGGGCTTGAAAAAACAAGTCCCCGCACGGCGGGCTTGCGCGTGATGTAATGATAGGCCAGCACCTGGCCGCCCATGCTGTGGCCCATGTAAAACACGGGTTTGCCCTCGAACCGGGGCTGCACATGCGCCACGAACGCATCGAGATCGGCGATGAGTTCCTCGATGTCACGCACATAGCCGCGTTTGCCGGGCGATCGCCCGAAACCACGCTGGTCGTAGGCATGCACCGCGATGCCGGCGCCGTTCATGGCGCGCGCCACATGGTCATAGCGGCTGCAATGCTCGCCGTAACCGTGGATAAGCACGAGGTGCGCCTTTGCGTCGTCCGCCGGTTCCCAGCGCCGCTCCCAGAAGGCGGCGCCATCGGGCGCGGTGAAGGTGCCTGCAAGGGGTATGGTCTCGTTCGCGTTGTCCGTCATGCTCCTGCCTCCCGCTATGCGCACGTTTCCCATAGCATGCGCAACACGCTCATCATAACAGAACTCACAAGCCCGCGTAATTCCGCAGCATCATACCCAGCCACGCCAGCTAAACACCCCCAGCCTGTGCTGGGTTGGCGAAACATGTACCACCCACCGAATCTGGAAACGGGCACAGCCTCCGCTTTGTCCTGCCCCGCTTACCTGGCGCGATATCTCAACCTGAAAACCGCGCCAGTGATTTCTTTGCCACCTGGAGCTTGTGTACTTCGTCGGGGCCGTCGTAGATGCGTGCGGCGCGCTCCTGGCGGTAGAAGAGGGCCAGGGGCGTGAAGTCCGTCACGCCGAGGCCGCCGTGGACCTGGATGGCCCGATCGATGACCCGTTGCATGACGCCGGCCACGTGGAACTTGATCATGCCGATTTCTTCGCGTGCGTCGCGTGTGCCCACCCGGTCGATGCACCAGGCGGCATGGAGCACCATGAGCCGGGCCGACTCCATTTCCGCGCGGCTTTCCGCCACCCACGCGCGCACGATGTCCTGCATGGCGAGCGTGCGGCCGGGCGCGACCTCGCGCTGGTTGGCGTAGGTGCACATGATCTCGAAGCAGCGGCGGCACACGCCTATCCAACGCATGCAATGGTGGATACGCCCCGGCCCCAGCCGGTCCTGCGCGATGAGGAACCCGGCGCCCTCGGGGCCGAGCAGGTTGGCCAGCGGCACGCGCACATTTTCGTAGCGGATGCGCGCGTGGCTCGCCCAGTCCTCGCCGGTGTGCCCCATGGTGGGCGTGTTCTCCTCGACCACGACCCCCGGCGTATCGAGCGGTACGAGAATCTGGCTGGCGCGCATGTGCCGCGCGGCGTCCGGGGCCGTGACCGCCATGACCACGGCGAAGCGCGACCCCTCGGCCCCGGTGCTGTACCACTTCGTGCCGTTGATAACCCACTCGCCGCCGTCCTTCACCGCCGTGGTGCCCATCCAGGTGGGATTCGATCCGGGGAAATCGGGCTCGGTCATCGAAAAACACGATCGGATATCCCCGGCCAGCAGCGGCTTCAAAAACTGCTCCTGCTGCTCGGGCGTGCCGTACTTGATGAGGATTTCCATGTTCCCCGAATCCGGCGCCTGGCAGTTGAACACGTAGTGCCCAAGCGGGGACCGGCCCAACTCCGCACTTACCAGGCCATGCTCGAGCAGGCTGAGGCCGAGCCCGCCCCACTCCTGCTCGATCTGCGGCAGCCAGAGCCCGCGGTCTTTGGCGAGCTGGCGCTTCTCCTGAAGCGTGTCGAGCACGGCCCCAAAGCCCTCGACCAGAAAGATGTGCTCGAGAGGGATCAGTTCCTCATCGACAAAGGCCCGGTAGCGGCCCAGCAGGGATTCCATTTTCGAATCAACAGCGAAATCCATGGCGTGTATCTCCCAGTAGCCTTCCCCATATTCCCACCAGCCTACACGAAAATGACCGGGCACTGCTACGGTGTAGCGAACGGCGCCTCGAAGAGCAAGCCGGCGCCCGAATTGCATCTTCCCGCCGCCCTCTGCGATGCTCTGTCCCGGGAGTTTCAGCGGGGTCAATGGTTATGACGCAACACACGGACATCATGGGCATCCTGAATATCACCCCCGATTCCTTCTATGAGAAGAGCCGGGTGCCGGACCCGGTGCGTGCGCGCGACGTGGCTGCGCAAATGGTGGCGGATGGCGCCCACTGGCTGGACGTGGGCGGGGAGTCCTCGCGGCCGGGTGCGGAACCGGTGGGCGCCGAGGAGGAATGGCGGCGGGTAGCGCCGGTGCTCGAGGCGCTCGAGGGCGTGGGTGCGCGCATCTCGATAGACACCTGCCGCGCGGAGACGGCGCGGCGTGCGCTGGCGCTGGGCGCATCCATGGTAAACGACATTACCGGCTTGACGGGCGACCCGGACATGCCGGCGGTGGTGGCCGAGGCACGCTGCGATTGTGTGGTCATGCACATGCAGGGCTCGCCCATGACGATGCAGCAGCATCCGCAGTATAATGACGTGGTAGAAGACATCGCCGCGTATTTCGAAGAACGCATCGAGGCGCTCACAAAGGCCGGCGTGCGTGAAGAACAAATATGGCTGGATCCGGGCTTCGGTTTCGGCAAGACCATCGACCATAACCTCATGCTCATGCGCCGCCTGCACGCCTTCAAGCGGTTCGGCCGCCCGTTGTTGGCCGGCACTTCGAACAAGGCAACCATCGGCAAGGTGCTGAACACACCGCCCGGCGACCGGACCGAGGGTACCGCGGCCACGGTGGCGGTGTGTATCATGAACGGAGTAAGCTGCATGCGGGTCCATGACGTGAAGGCCATGGCGCGGGTGGCGCGCATGACCGATGCAATCGTATACGGGAGGCAAGAGACCCATGGCGGATAGATTATTCGGGACGGACGGGATTCGCGGAGTGGCGAACATCTACCCCATGACGGCCGAGATGGCGCTCAAGGTCGGGCGCGCCGCGGGCTACCTCTTCCGCAAACAGGAAAACGACGGCCATCACACCATGCTCATCGGCAAGGACACACGCCGCTCGTGCTACATGATCGAAAACGCACTCACGGCCGGGCTGTGCTCGGTCGGCGTGAACGTGTTACTCACGGGGCCGCTGCCGACACCGGGCGTGTCATACATCATGCGCAGCCTGCGCTGCGACGGCGCGATCATGATCTCCGCCAGCCACAACCCGTATCAGGACAACGGCATCAAACTGTTCGGCGACGACGGTTTCAAGATAGCCGACAACATCGAGGATGAAATCCAACGGCTCATCGAGTCCGGCGAGGTGAACGAGTTCCGGCCCATCGCTGACAAGATCGGCACGGCCCGGCGCATCGACGACGCCGTCGGGCGGTACATCGAGTTCGTAAAGGCCACCTTTCCCAAGGGCATGCGCCTCGATGGCCTGCGCATCGTGGCCGATTGCTCGAACGGGGCGACCTACAAGACCGGGCCGGAGGCACTGCGCGAACTGGGCGCCGAGGTCATCGCCATCGGAGACCGGCCCAACGGCCTCAACATCAACCACCAGGTAGGCAGCGTGTTCTCCGAGGAGATGCGCGCCACGGTAATCAAGGAGCGCGCGCACTTGGGCATCGCGTTCGACGGCGACGGCGACCGCATCGCCATGGCGGATGAACACGGCCGCCTGCTCGACGGCAATGCGTTGCTCGCCATCGTCGGGGTCGAGCGGCTCCAACTGGGCACCCTCCCCGAAAAGACCATTGTGGCGACGATCATGGCGAACGCCGGCCTCGAGCGCGCCCTCGAACCCTATGGCGGCAAGGTGCTGTTGACGAAGGTGGGCGACCGCTACGTCATCGAGGCCATGCGTAGCCACAACCTGGTCGTGGGCGGCGAACCCTCAGGCCACATGGTCATGCTCGAGTACAACCCGACGGGCGATGCCTGCATCGCCGCGCTGCAAGTTCTCGCCACGATGATCCGGCGCGACCAGCCGCTGTCCCGTATCGCGCAGGTATACCAGCCTGTCCCCGAGTGCCATAAACAAATCCCCCTCAACGGCAAGTCCAAACCCGCCTTGGAAATCCTCACCGCCCTCGCGCAAGAAGCGGAAGCCACCCTCGAGGGAGCCGGCCGTGTGGTCATTCGCCCTTCGGGCACCGAACCCATCGTGCGCATCATGGTGCAGCACGAAGAAGTGCGCAAAGCCGAGCAACTCGCCGAAGAACTCGTGGGCCGCGTGAGAGGACTGTAACTGCGGCAGCCACGCACCCCTGCATGGAAGCCCCGGCCAAAACGGCATGGACCGGCCGCCCGGCACAAAAAAGGAGTAGTTTGCATGAGCGATGCCGTTACCGTAACGCATGAGAGCGCGGTGTCCACAGTCACCCTGAATGTGCCGCCTTTCAACGTGCTCGATATCGACACCATCGACGCGCTCGTCAAGGCGCACCAAGAGGCGGACGCTAACCCGGACACCAAGGTCATGCTTACCCGGTCGGCCATCGACGGCATGTTCTGCAACGGGTTGAATCCATTGTTCGTGCTCGAACGCGACGATGCCGGCCGTGGCGACGTGTTTCGTGCGGTGGGGCGGCTCTGCAAGGCGTTGTACCAGCTCACCAAGCCGCATATCGCCGTGATCAACGGGCCCGCTATGGCCGGTGGCGCCGTGCTCGCCATTCTCGCGGACTACCGCTATTTCGACCAGGATCGCGCGCGTATTTCCTTCGCCGAGGCAAAGGTGGGCCTGCCCATTCCCGCCGCTCTCCAGCGGATCATAGGCGCGGTAGCCCAGCCGGCCTCGCTGCGCAACATCATCCTTCTCGGTCAGACACTCGATGCCCGGCAAGCCTGCGATGCCGGCCTCGCCGATGGCCTCGCGCCCGCCACCGAGCTCGATGCCCTGGTCGACAAGCAGATCCAGCGATTCGCCCGGCTCAGCCTCGCCGTCACCCGCGCGAACAAGGCCGCCCTGCGCGCCGATGTGCTGGCATCCGTCGAGGCCATGGCCAGCGGCGACACCTCGCAGGAACTGGCCGGCTTCGTGGGCAATGATTTCCTCGGCGAGGGCTTGCAGGCCTTCATGGAAGGCCGCCACCCGGTATTCAAGAAATAGGCATCCACCCAATCGCGCACGCCTGGACTATGCGCAAGCGGTGTGCGTCGTGGCAGGATTGAAGCACGGAACCGCGCAAAGCAACCGCGTTACGCAAGGCTTGGCAGTGCGTGTTCGGGGGTACCTTCCTTCTCGGCGGGGTCCATGAACACAGCCTCGCCAGCATCTCTTCGACCAAGATCTATTCGTCCTGGAATTCTTCTTCCGGGCGGATGAGCGGGTCGAGCGCGGTAAGTTGGAAAGCACCCTCCACGTTGCCCCCGTATTCTTTCCACAGCGCGATCCACTGCTGCCAGTCGTCGTAGTCCTCGCCTTGCACCTCCTCTTCCCATAGTTTCGCGAGGGCCTGCCGGCTTGCCAGCTTCACGCGTGGGTCCGGGCTGCCAAGCAGCTCGATAAGCGCGGGGGTGGCCGCGCGTATGCCGAATCTTCCCATGGCGGCGGCGGCTGTGTGTTGCACTTCGGGGGCGTGGTCCACAAGGCCGCGGGCAATCTTGCCGGTGCTTTGCCGATCCCGCATTTGCGCAAGGAGATCAATGGCCATGGCTCGGGTGCCGTAGTAAACATGTTCCAGAGCTTCCCGCAGGTGGGGCAGGGTGCGCTTTGCATCCATAAAAGCCATGGTCTCCAATACCCAGGGCGACAGACGGTCCGAGAGGCCGGGCAGGCGCCACGCCAGGTACCGGAAGACATCCATCTCTTCCTGCATACCCATCAGTTCCTGCCGTGCCTGGCGGCGCGCGCCTTCACGTTGCAGCCGGTACAGGGCATTCTTCACACGCCGCCGCTGGTCGGCATTCAGCCCGGTAATCCGGGTAAGCTCTTCATCGCGCGCCTGCCACCGCGCGATGGCCGCCTCGCGGTCCAGGACCCCGGTGCGGTTGTTCTCTTCGACCCGGGCTACTTCATGGGGACGGTAGATGACCGTGCGGCCACCTGCGCGCACACGCACCACGCCCCCGTCAAGCTCGGTCACCTGACCGTCAATCTGCACGCCGTTCTTGAGATAGACCGTGTCCCCGGCGGCGTTTGCCGCAGGCAACAGGGCAAGCGGCAGCACCATCGAGAGGAGGATTGCGCACGTTGTTGCTTTCATGGCGTTCCTATCCTTCTTCCGAGTATGTGGCCGCCGCGTAGTAGAAAGGCCCACGCTGGAATTCGACCATGCTGGCATCCTGCACATTAAGGAAGCGCTCCACCCGTGGGTCGTAGTCCATACGGAAACCCTCCGGCGCGAACACGCCCAGGTCCGCCGCGATGACACCGCCGCGCAGATGCATCTTTCCATAGGTGTGTGACTTGTGGCGGGTCTCGCTGCGCACGATGGTGAAGATAGCGTTGTTCGAGTAGAGCAGGCCGTCTAATCTCCACGGCCGTCCGCTCGAGGGCCGGCTCATTTCGTCCTCGAACCAGATGTTGCGCAGCGTATCCTCGGAAATCCAGTTGCCCTCCGGGTTCAGGTATTGGAATGCAGCACGGTCCAGGAGCTCGAGCGGGATGCCCTCCTCGAGCAGGTAATCGACGGCCAGCTTCACCCCGCTGTCCGTGTAGTGCACCGCGTGCTCGTCGCCGGAGTCGTACACATAGAGCATATCGGGCTGGCTTTCGCGCAGGCCATAGAGCCGCGGGGTATAGTCGGGATCATTGCGCGCCTTGTCAATCTCCATCTTGTTAAAAAGCTGGAGCTCGGACATGGTGAAGCTGAACTGCTGGCCCGGGCGGTCCTCGACCTCCATATTCGCATCGACCGAATACTGGTCGAACCACCCCCACTCGAGGGTTTCGCCGTCGTACTCATCGACCTTGTGCTCTTCACGCGTGTGGATCGAATAGCGCCTCCAGTCCGGGTACTTCGCATTATCGTCCTTGCTGTGGTTCACACCGCGCACCGTGAGGTAGTCGCCCATCATCACATTGCCCCCGGCGACAATGGCGAACAGGTTGTCGTTGCCGGTCTCGTCCTGGCCAAATTCGCCCGGGGCATCCGCGTAGGTGATGTCCCCCATGACGTAGACATTGCCGCGTACAAGCAATTGGCCCCTGCCCTTCACAGAGCCTTTGATAACCAGGTCGCCATCGACAGCCACGCGGTTTTCGATATTGATGGGGTCATCTTCCGTGCCCACGAGAACCAGGTTGCCATCATACGCGCCGAGGGAATCCAACTGGTTGATGGCGCTGTTCGACGCTTCGGGCAGGCTTTCACCATCGTAGAAGTCGCCCTCCGGCACCCCATAGGCAACGCCGGCGCTGATTGACCCGGTGGCATCCTCCGGATCAAGCGCGAAGCTGATCGAGCCATCCGCCGCGTTTTTCACCACATCGAACTCGTCGTCGTCTACCATGCGGTCATTGTCTTCATCGGGGAAAGGCGCGGGGAAAGAATTGGGCAGGGGCCCGTCGGTCTGCTCTTCGATATCCGCCGGGTAATCCATGTACAGGTTCTCGAACGGCGGCAACTCGCCGTCGTCCCCGGCCTCTCCATTCACCCAGGAGGTCTTGGACATGTTCCCGCTCGAGTCCTGGGAAATCTTCCCGTCGGTATCCGAGAATTGATAGGCATTGAACCGGCTGTCGCTGGCGAGTTCATCGGGCGCGTAGAGGCTGCCGTCCTGCTTATATACTTTACCGCGCGAGTAGAGTGTCCCGGCGATGTTGCTGTGGGCCGCATTGCGCCGCACGAGCAGCGACTCGAGCGAGGCCACCTTGACCCGATCAAAGGTGCCGTAGTCATCGGGATCCTGATTCATCTCGAGCGGCAACGACCGGATCTCGGCGTGACACAAGAGGCAACTGATGTTGTTCGCGAGCACCGCGAACTGCGCCCCCTCGAACACCTGCCCGCCGATAGACAGTTTCTGCACCACACTACGCGTCTTTTCCCCGACCGAGGCCGTGGCACGCACCGTGAGGTTGGTGCTGAGGTAGCTGTCGTTGCGAATGAGGTGCACCGCATCGATCATGGCAACCGTCCGGCTGCCGGTGTCGTCGCGCAGCTCCATGGGTTCCTCGAGCAGCGGGTACCCATAGGTCTCGTAGCTCGCCGGCCACGGTTCCCACCCGTTCCGGCCATTCGGGTTACCCTCGCCTTCATCCTGCACGCCGTTGCCGTTGAGATCCTCGGTGTTGGGCACCTGCAAGACATTGTTCAGGTAATACCGATAGGACGCCCAGTTCCCGGTGGTGTTGCCGTTGGTCACCACATACTGGTTCCAGAGTTGTTGTATGGCCAGCTCGATGCCGGCCCGCGCCGCTTCATCCAGCACCACATCATCATAGGCGTGGTCCGACTGCCGCTTCTCGACCGTCACCCGTGCCATCATGAGGCTGAGGGCCCCAAAGATAACGATGATGGCGATGAGCGCGAACAGGAGGGCCATACCGCGTTCGTTTCGTTTGCTATTTCGCATAGGCCGTCCTCCACTACCGGTGGGAACGCGAACGCCGGGTTCATCCTGCGCCACGGCCCCGGACGAGCACCGGTGCTTTGGGTTATAATTCTCGTAGAGCCACATACACCCACCCATTGTCTTATTCCGCCGCGCCCGCGTTCATGAACCGGACGCGGCTCTCGAGGCTGTTGCGCACAAGCTGGTTGGACGGACCATAGGCCGCACTGGCCGTCAGCCGGATTTGAAGGCTTGTGAAACGGTTGTCATCGGGAGCGGAATTCTGCATGAGTTGGAATTGAAGGCCGCTGATGTTGTTGGCGCCGCCGATGATGCGTTCCTCGGTCCCGTCGGTCCGCAAGATACGGCGATTCAGCACCCCGTCTTCATTTTCATCCTCTCCGGGGTCCAGCAGTGCGTTGCCTTCTCCCTCGGGGCCCTCCGGCGTGTCTTCGTTCTGCAACGAGAAGGTTATAGGACCCTGCCAGGCGTAGCCCCGCGGTGAATTGTCGGCCACGGGGCGGTAGAAGGTGATAGTGCGCCCCTCGTTCGATACGGCGACCGGCTCGACCCCGGCGGGCTGCTGTACCGATTGCAGGAGGGGCTCGGTATAGGCGAGTTCAAGCTCGCTTGTGAGGGCGGCCATGACGCCGCGCAGGTTCGCATTGACGAGCCCTTGCGCCTCGATAAGTGACTGGGACTCGTAGGACGACCGGATGACAATGAATCCAAGCAATGAAATAACAGAGAGAATCACCATGCTTATCATGAGTTCGATCAGAGTAAAGCCGTGTTTGTGCATCGTTCCGCCCTTCTTACTGGTCCGTGAGCACGGATACAACTTGCGCGCGCAACGTGCGGCCCCGCTTGTCTGTCCACGTGCTTGTCACCTGCACCTGCAACGGGTTCGTGTTGACCGAGGCGGCGCTGCCATCCATGGCCTGACAGGCAACGGAAATGCTGTGGTTATCGAGGGTCGGACCATCGGTGTCCGAGTCCAGGAATTCCGGCCAGCCCGCGTTTTCCCGCGAGCCCACGAAACCCAGAAAGCCCTCCGGAAAACCGGCGCTCAACTCGTGACGTTTCTCCCGCAAAAAGCTCATCACCGCACGGCACGAATTGACCGCTTCCACGCGCTCCTTCTGCAAATCCACGCCCACGTAAAAAGAGCCAAGGGCTTGCGCCGAAACGGCCATTACCGCAGCGAATATCGCCATGGCGATGGTTACCTCCACCAACGTCATGCCGCTATTGCCGGCGTTGCGTTTTCGTGACATAGCCAATCACTCCGTGTGTTGGGGCTGTGGGTGCAAAGGCAGGATGGCATGGCACACGCGCCCCCGCATCCCAAATCCCTTTGCCTGCCACTGGGCTCCCGCGATTATAGACACACATCACGCCAAATGCCACGTGCCTGCGAACACTGCGGAAACCCGGCAGGGAACTCGTCACCCGTGCTTCGAAACTGTCTAGAATGTCTCCCTTCCAGCAGCCCGGAAGCTTGGGCATCGCGCTAAAAGATTTGTACCACACCCAGGCGAAATTTGCAAAGAAACGGCTACACGCACATGCCTGATGCACGCTTTAGCCACGGCCCAAGCACGGGAAAGCCTGTTCCGTGGCTCGGGGTTGGTGGTTCGGCGTGCGGGGGGCGGGGTGGTGGTTCAGGGTTGCGGGGGCGGAACGACTTGTGATGAGCAAAGAAGCCCGGCGTGGAACCCGGGCGCTACCGGTTTCCGGAGCGCCGAAGGCGCGGTTCTATACCAGCCTGGGCCGCAGGCCCATACGCGTTAACTTAAGGATGCAGCCCTGACA
>CAZMVU010000075.1:0-21518 GCA_964569295.1 uncultured Nitrospirales bacterium | reverse complement strand
AACAAAGGGACTGTCCTCGCGAGTCCGCGAGCAGGGACTGTCCCTTTCTTTGCGACCCCGTGCGCGAAGAAGGGGCATTGTGCCAGCAGGATGGCTGTCCACCATCCTTGCTGCCATCCTGCTCATGCCCCTCGCCGCTGCCGCCGGCTACAACATCCGTGATTTTGGCGCCACCGGCGATGGCCAGACCATGGACACCGCGGCCATTCAGGACGCCGTGGACGCTTGTACTGCGGACGGCGGCGGCACGGTGCACTTCCCACCGGGAACCTACCGATGCGGCACCGTCACCCTGAAGGACAACGTGCGCTTGCACATCGGCCATGGCGCAACCCTCCTCGGTACCGGCGACGCCGACGACTACGCCCCGAAGGAAGACCTGCCCTATACCGTTGGCGCGGATGACGAAACCTCCCGCATGCACCACGCTATCCTGCGCGGGGACCAAATCGAGCACGTGGCCATTGTTGGCGGCGGCGTGATCGATGCCAACTTCGATCACCGGGGCGGACCGAAGCCCATCGCCTTGAAGCGCTGCCGGTTCGTCACCATACGCGATGTGCGTATCCTCAATTCCCCGAGCTATGCTCTCAGCCTGCTCGGTACCGACGATGTGCTCATCGATGGCGTCACGATTTTGAACGGCTATGCCGACGGCATCGACCCGGACTCGTGCAAGAACGTGCGCATCAGCAACTCCCGAGTCGTCACGCGCGACGACGCCTTGTGTTTGAAGGCAAGTTATTCCTTGGGTCAGCCACGCGCATGCGAATACATCACGGTCACGAATTGTTTGCTTGCGTCGGTTTGCAATGGCTTCAAGCTGGGCACGGAGGGTATTGGCGGGTTCAAGCGCATCGCCATGAGCAACTGCATCATTACCGGCTATCCCGACAACCGCCCCGCCATCTCGGGTATTGCCCTCGAGTCCGTCGATGGCGGTGTGCTCGAGGATGTGACGGTATCGAACGTGACCATGCGCCACGTGCGCGCGCCCATCTTCATCCGCCTGGGGAACCGCGGTATGGATGCCGGTGGTCCGGTGGCAGGGCGGGTTCGGAACGTGGTGGTGCGCGGGGTAACGGCGAGCCGGGCTTCATACCCGTGCAATATCACCGGGATTCCCAGCCACGATGTGGAAGGCGTAACGCTCTCGGACATCCGCATCGCCTTTGCCGGCAGCAACCCGCGCATGCCCGCCGATGCCAACGTGCCGGAGATGATGCGCGCCTATCCCGAGGCGGCCATGTGGGGCCCGTTGCCGGCCTATGGCCTCTACGTGCGCCACGCCCGGGATGTGGTGCTCGACAACTTGCGGTTCACCTATGGCGACGATTTCTGGCGGCTGACCACCGACATCTACCGCGACATCTCCTGGCCGGCGGAAGAAGGCATGCCCTCGCACGCCGAACCGGGGGAGGCCGGCCCCGCGCTCGTATGCGACAATGTGGAAAACCTGCGCGTCACGGGCTTCGATGCCCGCCCCTGTCGTGACGGCGCACCGCTCATGCACTTCACGGATGTGCGCGGCGCGGTAGTCGATGGCATGGCGCCGGGGCCGGGGCACATGCTGCTCGAGGCGGTGGGCGAGCAAACGGCCCGGGTGCATGTCCAGGCGGCCGGCACCGAAGAACTGGTGAATACGGCGGATGCACCGGAAGGGTCGGTGGTGGTGAAGTGAGGAGAAATACACGCTTTTCTTGCTTCCATGTTTTCGTTCTTCTTTGTTTGCATGAACACCTCGCCCACATGCCCAGGCGCATCACGATCAGCCGCGCTTGTTCATCTAACTTGGCCAACGGCCACAAGCCCCCCAAGAAAAACGGGGATAGAACCATAGCGTGCCGGCCACGCCGGTGAGCTATAGCGAGCGCGTGGTGTCGCCTGTTTTCCCAAGCCCCGGCCCGGGAATCTATTATATACTGCTTATGTTTATAAGGTTAAGTCAACGCGTTAGCTGTCCACGGGTTAGCCGCCGGTTTCGTTGACAGTTCCGCGTGGCGATTGGTACCATGCTGTACTCGGCCTACCACAGACAATGCGTTTTCTGTGGTTTCTTTGTGTGTCCCGTTCCGCCACCGGGTGCGGCATTTGTTGGAGGCGGTATACAAGGAGATTTCCCATGCGCGTATACGAAGACAACAGCTTCAGCATCGGCAACACGCCCCTGGTCAGCATGAAAAAATTGTGCCAGGGCCTGAAGTCCGAGAAGGTCTATGCCAAGGTCGAAGGGCGCAACCCGGCCTACTCGGTGAAATGCCGCATTGGCGCGAGCATGATCTGGGATGCGGAGAAGCGCGGCGTGCTCAAGCCCGGCGGCACCATCGTCGAGCCGACCTCGGGCAACACGGGCATCGCGCTGGCGTTCGTGGCGGCGGCGCGGGGCTACCGGCTGATCCTCACCATGCCCGAGACCATGAGCATCGAGCGCCGGCAGATGCTCAAGGCTTTTGGCGCCGACCTCGTGCTCACGCCGGGCGATAAAGGTATGCCGGGCGCCATCAGCGAGGCGGAGGGCATCGCCGCAAGCGAACTGGAATACTTTATGCCGCAGCAATTCAAGAATCCCGCCAACCCGCAGATTCACTACGACACCACCGGGCCGGAAATCTGGAACGACAGCGACGGCAACATCGATGTGCTGGTGGCCGGTGTGGGTACCGGCGGCACCATTACCGGCGTGTCCCGTTTCCTCAAAGAGAAGAAGACCATCGAGAGCGTGGCTGTCGAGCCCGCAAACTCCCCCGTGCTCTCGGGCGGCCAGCCCGGCAAACACAAGATTCAGGGCATCGGCGCCGGCTTCAAGCCCGATGTGCTCGACATGGACGTGGTGGACAAGGTGGAGAAGGTGACCGACGAAGAAGCCTTCGACACCGCGCGCCGCCTGGCTGAAGAGGCCGGGATCATCTCGGGCATCAGTTGCGGCGCCGCGGCCAGCGTGGCACTGCGTCTCGCCGCCCAGGACGAATACGAAGACAAGACCATCGTGGTGGTCCTGCCCGACTCCGGCGAGCGCTACCTCTCGACGCCGCTGTTCCAGCAATAAGCCAATTCCGGTGCGGCGACGTCCCGGTCCCGTTCAGGGCGCCTGGGGAGGGCGGAGACGCCGCCGCGCCGGTTTCTCTCGATAGCCAATACAGCGGCCTGCCCGCAAACAAGGTTACACATTCACTTCTAAACCGCTGCGCCCCATTGTAAGCATTGCGTTGTAGTCTTTCTTGAAACGCTTTCGCATGGTCTGGAGTTCGGGGCTGGCTATCGGGCAGCGCGTGGTGATGATGTAGGCCTTCTTCTCGAAGGTCTTTGGCTGTTGTGACACGCGCGTGATGGTTGCCCCCACCTGCTTCAGCGCATGCCGAACGCTGGAACCTTTGAGTTCGACGTACTGCTCGACGCCATCCTTGCCAATGACAAGATAGTCGCAACGAAGCCCATCGGTGATCACACAATCGTCAATCAGAATCTTGCGCACCTCGGCCTTGCCGGGGTTGAGGAAGCACATCCGGCTGCGCTTCTCTGCCAACACAATGCGCGGATCGGCCGTGCGCGTTTCACAATTGCCGAAGCCCCCTGCCATCACTCACTCCATCTCGAGCAATTCGCCAAACTGGATGGAGAGGTCGTTGCTGACGTCATCAATCACATCCGCGCTGATAAGTCCCGTATCCTCGCAGCAAATGAGATTCGCCGTGCCCGCTTCGAGCGCGTAGGCGCGCACCGCGTCGGGCACGAGTATCTGGTCTTCAGGTACGACCGCGTGCACGCTCCCATGGTCCTTCTGAGGCAGTCGCTTAATCAGGTGCCCCGCCTGCATCAGGTTGTTCGCCGCGGTCAGAATGTAGGGGCTGTGCGTGGTAACGATAAACTGCACCGGCGCCTTCGACCTATTGAAGACCGTCGCCAGCAATTGCACAATCGCGCGTTGCGAGTTGGGAAACAGGTGGGCCTCGGGCTCCTCGATGTAGACGGTAAAGCCGCGATTGGCAGCACCCAAAAATGGAAGAACAGACAGGATGATCGCGAGTGGCAGCATCTCCTGTTGTCCCGATGATGCGTTGGCGATGTTGACCCTGCGGCCATCCGGGAGTTGCAGGAAATCCTTCCCTTTCTCTTCAACATGCTTCCCACGCAGTATGAACTCCGTCAAGGTCTGGAGACGCTTGCTCAATCCGTTTTTATGTTCTGTTTGCCTGTCCGCCGGAAGATGCCTCAACCCCTCGTAGAATCTGCCGAATTCCGCAAGCAGAGGATCGATGGCCTGGTTGGTGGAAAGAAGCGAGAATACGCTGCTCTGAAGGTTGGCAAAGAAGGAGCGTCCGGCAGGGATAAACACTTGCGTGAAGCCAGCTTCGTCACCAAGCTGAGTGCACGCTGCCTCGATCCATGCCTGCTGGAGCTCCTGGAATATCTTTACCGGCGCAAGCTCCAACCATTCAGCCTGTTTCCGGCGGGCCTTCTTCAGTTCCCCAAGGCAGTGCTCAAACAACTCACGGAAGGTCGCGGAATAGGACAGGTCCGGCTTGGATTGCCTGCCCTCGCCACGACATATCTCCACGAACGCACCGCCAAGCTCATAGCGTAGATGAAAAGCGCCTTTCCCCCAACTGGCAGGGGGAAAATACTGCTCGAACTTTTGCAAGAAGGCGGCGTCCAGGTCACGCATCGTCTCCTGATTCTCCACAGCCGCAAAGATGTCCGAGAGGAAGCCCTTGAAGTGATAGAGAAGCTTCGCACAGACGCTCTTGCCCGTGGCCTGCGGGCCAATCAGGACATTCATTCGCCGCAGCTCAAGCGTGACCTCCTTGATACCGGCGAAGTTCTTGATATGGAGACGTTCCTGCATCGAGATTCCTTACCGCCTGCCGCTCTGCTGAGACCATTCTATGCCTTGCCACCGGGCATCTCAACAACGCACTTGACCTCGCCGGGTGAAACCTGCGAGAATCCCGTTCCCACCCGTGAAACATCTGATATCTGATAACGAATGGGAGGTTGAACCGTGTCGCAAGAGCACAACTATCGATTGGGCACCCTCGCCCTGCACGCCGGCCAGGAGCCGGACCCGGCCACGAACGCCCGGGCCGTACCCATCTACCAGACCACGTCGTACACCTTCAACGACACCGGCCACGCGGCGCGCCTGTTCCAGCAGTAACTGGCGGAGAATGAATGCTGGGCGCCTCCGGACGGTCGCGGCCTTGACGCACAGCCAGAGGGCGGCTACGTCACATGTCAGATCCCAGACAGCCATGAAGCGAAATTGTCCGTCCCGCTGAGGGACAGCGCAACGATTCGGCCTTCTGACGCCAGCGGGTAGGGCTTTTCGGTTCTGCAGACCACGGCGGCCTTCCTCAGTGCTTCTGACCCAAAGCATTTTTCAAGCGCTGCGAACCCTTTCAACGCACGCGAATCAACCTGTGCCGACGTCTTGCACTCGACGGCGGCAAACTCTCGTGGGCCAGTCTCGATGAGCAGGTCCACTTCTTCGCCCTGGACGGTCCGCCAGAACCAGCATGGGGGCCGAATACCGCTATTGCAGAAGTACTTGTACGCCTCGCTGATCACAAGGTTCTCCCATAGGGCGCCCCACATGGCGTTCCGTGGAACCGCTTCCCACTCCGTAAAGCCGAGCAGATAGTTCAACATTCCGGGGTCGGAGAAATAGAGCTTCGGCGTTTTGATTAATCGCTTGCCCGCACTGCTGTGATACGGTTCGAGCAGCAAGATTTGCCGGCTGGTTTCAAGTATCGAAATCCAACTCTTCGCGGTGTTGGGGGCGATACCCACATCCCGGGCGAGTTCCGACAGGGATAGCAGCTGACCCGCACGCAGTGCCGCTGCCCGTAGAAACCGGTCGAAATCACGCAGGCTCCCGATATTGAGGATGTTGCGGACGTCACGTTCGAGATAAGTGGCGAGATAAGAACCCAGCCACAGTTCACGGTCCAGGTTCGGCCGCTGCCATAATTCGGGAAATCCACCCCGCCAGCAAAACAAATCCAACTTCTCTCGTGTGGCCTCCACATACACCTCTGCCAAGGAAAGCGTTGGCAAAGAGAGGACTGCGCACCGGCCGGCCAGGGACTCCGTGACCCCCTCCATCACCGAAAAATCCTGTGACCCCGTCAGGAGGAAGCGCCCGGGCCGCCGGTCCTTGTCGATGACCGATTTCAGGTGGCGCAACACCTCGGGAACGTACTGTACTTCATCGATTATCAGCGGGTCGGGGTGCTGCCGATGGAAGGCCGGGAAATCCAGGCGGGCAGACTCTGCCACCTGCGGAATGTCAAAGGTCACATAACCCGCTTCCGGAAACAGATGCCGCACGAGCGATGTCTTTCCGGCTTGGCGGGCGCCGGTCACCACCACGACGGGAAACTGGCTGAAGGCGGGTCGAATGACCTCGGATATGTGACGATCAATCCACATTGCAGATATTTTGCAGTATCAACGCAAAATTGTCAAGCCGCTGCATGGTTAACACAACGCACTTGACCTCGCCGGGTGAAACCTGCGAGAATCCCGTTCCCACCCGTGAAACATCTGATATCTGATAACGAATGGGAGGTTGAACCGTGTCGCAAGAGCACAACTATCGATTGGGCACCCTCGCCCTGCACGCCGGCCAGGAGCCGGACCCGGCCACGAACGCCCGGGCCGTACCCATCTACCAGACCACGTCGTACACCTTCAACGACACCGACCATGCAGCCCGGCTGTTCGGGCTCGAGGAATTCGGCAATATCTACACGCGGATCATGAATCCGACGGTGGACGTCTTCGAGAAGCGCATGGCCGCACTCGAGGGCGGCGTGATGGCACTCGGGTTGTCGTCGGGTTCGTCGGCGGTGACGCTGGCCTGCCTCAACATCTGCCACGCGGGCCAGAACTTCGTATCCTCGTCGACGCTCTACGGCGGCACCTATGCGCTGTTCGCGCACACCTTCAAGGATATGGGGATCGAGGCGCGCTTCGTCGAGGCGAGCGACCCGCAGAATTTCGCAAAGCAGATCGACGACAAGACCCGCTTCCTCTTCGTCGAGACCATCGGGAATCCGGCCAACGACGTGGTGGATTTCGAGGCCATTGCCAAGCTCGCCCACGATCACGGTATCCCGCTCATCGTCGACAACACCGTCGCCTCGCCCATGATCTTCCGGCCCATCGACCACGGCGCGGACATCGTGGTGCATTCGGCCACGAAGATCATCGGGGGCCACGGCACCAGCATCGGCGGCGTGATCGTCGATTCCGGCAAGTTCGACTGGAACAACGGCAAGTTCCCCGAGCTTACCGAGCCCTGCCCGAGTTACCACGGCATGAACTTCTACGAAACCTTCAAGCCCGTCGGCAACATCAGCTACATTCTCAAGGCGCGGGTGACCCTGCTGCGCGACATGGGACCGTGCATGTCGCCCTTCAACGCCTTCCTCTTTCTGCAGGGCCTCGAGACGCTCCACCTGCGCGCCCCGCGGCACAACGAGAACGCGCTCAAGGTAGCCCGGTTCCTCGAGCAGCACGAGGCCGTCGAATGGGTGAACTACCCCGGCCTGCCAAGCCACAAGGACCACGAACGCGCCAAGAAATACCTGCCCCGGGGCCAGGGTGCGATCCTCGGGTTCGGCATCAAGGGCGGCCTCGAGGCGGGCAAGAAGTTCATCAACAGTTGCCAGCTCGCCTCGCACCTCGCCAATATCCTCGACGCCAAGACCCTGGTCATTCACCCGGCGACCACCACGCACCAGCAGCTCAGCGAAGAAGAACAGAAGGCCGCCGGCATCACCCCGGACTACGTGCGCGTGTCCGTGGGTATCGAGGACATCGAGGACATCATCGCCGACCTCGAGCAGGCGCTGCGGGCCTCGCAGGCCTGAGACCAAACAAGCCACTCCCTTTGCGCCCCCAGCCTCGAGGTTTGGGGGCATGTCTGCCCTTGGATATAGTCGTATGGTGACCGGCCCGCCCCAATTATCTCTTGCTTCTGGAGGCATACAAGATGAAGACCCGCGAGAGTGGAATGCCTGAAGAGGACATGTGGTGCGCGTTCTTCGACCCGGAGGCGATCCTGTCCGCGTTGGGGCTGGACCATGCCGCCCGCGATGCGGTGGATTTCGGGTGCGGCTATGGCACGTTCTCCCTGCCTGCCGCGCGCCGCCTCGCCGGCACGCTGCATGGCTTCGATATCGAGATGGAGATGGTTGCTGAGTGTGAACGCCGGGCGGAGGCCGAAGGTGTGCATAACGCACGGTTCTATCAACGGGACTTCGTTGCCCACGGCACCGGGCTGCCAGCGGGGTCCGTGGACTATGCCATGCTGTTCAACATCCTCCATGCCGAAGACCCGCTGGTCTTGCTGCGCGAGGCGTGGCGTATTCTCGGGGCTGGCGGAACGCTGGCCGTGATACATTGGAACTACGATCCGGCCACGCCGCGCGGGCCGTCGATGGACATCCGGCCGCGGCCGGAACAATGCCGGGCATGGGCCGAGGAAGTGGGCTTTGTTTCCGAAACGGATGAAAAGATTGATTTGCCGCCGCATCACTACGGTTGGTTGCTCCGGAAGCACGCCGGTGCGCAACAGGCATAGAGGCCATCTTTGATGGATAACGGGATGGACATTTTTGCCTGGCTGCCCGCCGTTAAGCCGGTGGTGGCCACGGTGCTGCTCATCATCCTCTGGAGCCTCGAGAGCGTGTTGCCCGCATTTCCCGGCCGGCAGCGGCGCGCCGGTCATGTCGCAACTGCTGCTGTACGAGGCCGTGCTGCTGCCCGTGGTCTTGTTTCACCACAGCAATTTCGACATCCCGCCGCGGCTCGATGCGGCCTTGCGCTGGGTCATACCCACGCCCTGGATGCACTGGGTCCACCATTCCCGGCTGCAACCGGAAACCGACTCGAACTACGGCAGCATGTTATCCGTTTGGGACCGGCTGTTCCGAACCTTCCGCCTTCGGGAAGACCCGCACCAGATCGAACTCGGGCTGGACGGCGACACGGAGGAAAAGCAATGGCGCACGCTTCCGGGCATGCTCGTGCGGCCCTTCCGCTCAAGGCCGCGTGACCCCCGCAGGCGCGAATATCCATAATGGCAACGAAAGGAGTACCTGCCATGAAGTTGGGAATGATTATCACGCAGACCGATCCAGAGACTGTTTTCAACGCCCTCCGCCTCGCGCTCTACAGCCTTGAACAGGGCGACGAGGTCCGTGTCTTTCTCTCAGGCCGCGGCGTCGAGATCGATCAGATCGAGGACGAGCAGTTCAATGTGAAGGATGCCGCACAGCAAGTCCTCGACGCGGGCGGTGAGTTTCTGGCTTGCGGCACCTGCCTGGAACTGCGCAATTCGGAAGGTTCGCAGGTTTGTCCTTTATCGACGCTGAAGGACCACTACGAGATCGTGCGCGATTCGGACCGGCTCGTGACAGTGTGAGGGCGCGTTGCGCGGAGGGCAATGGCATGAGCAACGTGTTTGACACGCTCGCGGACACATACGACGGGTGGTACGACACACCCGAAGGCAGGGCGATTTTCGACGCCGAGCGGGACTGTCTCCGGTCGCTATTCCGTGGCCCCTTCGATTCGTGGCTCGAAGTGGGAGTTGGTACGGGACGGTTTGCCCGTGCGCTTGGCATCCCCGCCGGGATCGATCCTTCGCAGGAGATGCTGAAGATTGCTCAGGCACGGGGCATTGCAACGTACTCCGGATGCGCGGAGTTCCTGCCCTTTTCCGACAATGCATTCGCGGGGGCGCTGATGGCCCTAACGCTGTGTTTCGCCGCCGATGCGCAACAGGCACTCCAGGAATGCCGGCGTGTATTGCAGCCGGGCGGGCGCCTCCTGCTTGGCATTGTCCCGGCCGAAAGCGGCTGGGGCCGCGAATACACGGAAAAGGCCGCCCGCGGGCACCCCATTTACAGCCACGCCCATATCAGAACAACCGAAGAAACCATCGCGCTGGCGCGGCGCGCCGGCTTCACGCTGTGCGGCACTGCGGGCACGCTGTTCTGGAAGCCCGGGCAGGCGCCCGGGCAGGCGCCTCGGATAGCATCCCCGTGTGGTGCGGAGGCCGGCTTTCTCGCCCTGCTGTTCCAGCAGCCCGGCGCGGGCCGTGCGCCCGCCATAGGAAACATATAGGACTACCGCCATGATTCGCGCGATCACGTTGTGCATCAATCATTCCAGCAGAATTCGCAAGCTTGGCCTGGACCGGCCGCACGTGTGTTTCGAGCCCGGCTACAACGTGCTTATAGGCAAGAACGGAGCGGGAAAGTCGACCCTATTGCAAGCACTCGCCACGTGCACGATGTGCCAGATTGATCGGGCTCCTGGCCAAAGAGCGCCAAAGTACATCACAACGGAAATCTTGAACCCCCGAATCGGCGGCACGTTCTCTTCTCGTGAAGAGATGGTTCAGGGACTTCGTGCCATGTTCAAATCACATGGCCAAGGCGTGCTGGACAGCTTGAGACACCAGGCGCATGGCCCGGAAACCGTCGTGCTTATCGACAGCCCGGAAACCGGCCAAGACCTTGAGAACAGCCTGCACATTCATGAGGGTTTACTGAAAATGGCAGAACGTTACCAGGTCATTGCCGCCACGAACAGCCTGGTTTTCATGCGGGGCGGGAATCTCATTGACTTGGGGGACAATACGCTGCCGCGTCTTCTCGAGCAAACGGGAAAGCTGGTGAACGAATTTCCGGCGTAAACGCCCATATCGCGCGCGCCAAAGCCCTTTATGACTGTGCCGCCCGGTATCTTGCGCCAAGCAGTCCCAGCAGGGCCACCAGCAACACCAGGCCCGCCAGTGTACCCCAAGGAACTTCGGTCACGACCGTGACATAGACCGGACCGAAGGTGTCGCCGGTCTTGACCGCGCTCGTGAAGGTGCAGGTGTAGGCACCGGAATCCTCCACGGTAAGCGGCAGGATCACGAGGGACCGGGCCTGCACCCCAGCGCTGCGGCCATCGCTCACCAGGACCGCCCGCCGCCAAGCCGGTGGTGGCCACGGTGCTGCTCATCATCCTCTGGAGCCTCGAGGGCGTGTTGCCCGCATTTTCCGGCCGGCACCGGCGCGCCGGTCATGCCGCGCACAACCTTTCACTGGGGCTGAGCAATGCCGTCGTGGCGGCTATCCTTTTCGGCGCCCCGGATCCGTAACCAAGCATCGGGCCACACAACCGTCCAAGACGGCCTTCAGGGGCCGGTTACACGTGTTTGCCTATTCCGTGTCGTCGCTCGCCAAGGGCAGCGCGACCTCGACACCTTCACAACGGCCCTTGGCGTCAGTTCGGACGACCAGAATTTCGTAGTGCTCTTCGTTTTCTTCGTCCTCGAAGGAGTCGCTCTGCCCGACGATAACCACGCCGCCGCCGGGGGCATTGGCGATACCAAAGGCTTCGTCTTCATCGTCTTCGCCGTACGCACGCTCCCAGAGCAGGGCGCCGTCCGGCCTTAAACGTGCAAGATACATTTCCGGCTTGCCATTTTCTGATATGATGGTTCCCGCAACGAGCACATCGCCATTTTGAGCAAGGTGTACGGCCCGCGCCTCGTCACGGCCCGGGGCCCCCAACGATTTTTCCCACACTTTTTGCCCAGTGTTGTCCAGCCGCAAGACCGCGGCATGGGCATCCTGCGCGAGCATGCCGTCTTGCCCCACCACGAGCCAGCCGCCGTCGATACGTGCCATATCGCGCGGAAGGATGGCTTCCTCGCCATCGACCGTGAACGACGCGCCCACGCTCCCGGCCGCGCCAAACTGCGCCACGGTGAAGACGCCATTTTCCCCGTCTTCCGAGTCGAAGGCCCACGAGAGCACTGCCGACGCCCCGTCTTCGAGCGCAACCACCTTGATGGCCGCCGCACCCGTCGCCACAGTAGTGCGCCACAATTCGGCACCTTCCGCGCCCAATTTCACCAGGATCACTTCGCTGTCGCCGAGATAATCCGCGCTGAGCAGTGCGACATAACCGCCGTCGGTGGTGGCGTCAACGCTCACCACCTTATCCGTCTCTTCGGAATCGAAATGGGCGGTCCAGACTTCCGCGCCCGCTTCACTGACCTTGGTGACAAAGCCGGTCACGCTTGTTTCGCCGTCTTCGCCAAACTCGCCGCCAACGATATAGCCGCCGCCATGGGCGGGCACGACACAGGTGGCGAGGTCGTTGTCTCCGCTGCCTGCGATAAACTCCCACTGGCGCAATCCATTCTCATCGATTTTCACGAGCAGCGCGTCGTCGTCCGCCGCGTGTGTTTCTTCGACATAGCCCGCAATGACATAGCCGCCGCCGGGCGCGGCGGCAATGGCCGTTGCGCCGTCATCGCCGCCGTCGCCGCCCAGGTAGCGGTGCCAGCATAGCGAAGAGGGGGGCGGACAGCCCGTTAAGATTAGGGGCACAACCGCCAGGAGGCAGCCCATCGTGCCTATGCGCAAACCGTATTTCGTCATGGTGATAATCCTTTCCATCCCCTCGGCGTAGTTCAAGCGATTCCAGCACGGTCCGGGCATCAATCGCGTGACGGGTAGATGCCCTGAAGCGCAATGACGAAGTTCAGTGCCAGGAAGGGCGGCATGGCTTCCACGCTGTCCCCGGCGGGCTGCGCGGCCACCGTGCCGGCCGGCGACTCCGTGAATGAGGGCAAATCCACGGCGTTGAAACTAATACGTTCCTCGCCCCCCTGTTCTCCCGCGATTCGTTGCGTCAGCCCCGGGCCCGTGCCGCGGTGGATGGGCATGCGGCCGCGCAAATCGGGCAGGGCAAAGGTGGTTTGGCCATTGCCGCCATATAGCGTGCCGATCAGCGAGAATAACGCCTGATTCTGATTGATGGGTAGCAATTGGCCAGCACAGGTGGCCCAGCCCCGGGGTGCATAATTGCCACCCCAAACCATGATTTCGCCAAGAAGGGGTTCTGAAGGCATGTTTCGCGTTCCTTTTCGTCTTTTTTCTGGCAGTGGGGCCGGCTAGGGTCGCGTAGGGTAAACACCCTCGACAGCCATAATGAAATTCAATGCCAGGAAGGGCGGAAGGTGGTCAATGGACGCGACCTCCTCCCCCGCGACAACCGCAGGGCCCTCCAGCGGAGGCTCCTGAACCGGGATCGGGAGCGATTGAAGCGAGACAGTCTCCGCTCCCCCGGTGTCTCCCAGGGCACGGTCGGACAAACCGGGGCCGGTCATGAAGCCAATAGGCACACGTCCCCGAAGGTCGGGCAGGGCGAAGGTGTTCATCCCATCTCCCCCATAGGTGGTGCCGATCACCGAAAAGAGCGCATCATATTCAGCAATCGAGAGGAGTTGACCATGGCAGAGTTGCCAGCCAATCGGTGCATAGGTGCCCGCCCAAAGGGTAATCTCGCCCAGGTACGGATCACTGTCGTAATACCATTTTTCTTCCATGAGTGCATTCCTCGCTACCAGTGCTACCTAATTAGGTACGGTATGGCCAATAACCTTCAAGGCAGATGACGAAATTGATCGTAAGGAAGGGTGGCATTGCGGCGACGCTGGCCGGGGGAGTCGGCTGGATGACTTGCTGGGCGGGATCACCCTCGGGCAATTCCGCCAACAGAATTCCCGGCAGGCTTACACGCTCGCTGCCGCCCTGGTTGCCGATCCTGCGCCACGATAGGCCCGAGCCCTGGCCCTGGTGCATGGGGGCGCGGCCCCGAAGGTCGGGCAGGGCAAAAGTAGTCCTGCCGTTGCCGCCATAGGTGCTGCCGATCAGGGCGAAGAGGGGCGTGTTCTGCTGAATAGACAATATCTGGCCATCGCAGAAGGCCCAGCCGCGGGGCGCAAAATTGGCAGGCCACATCATGATTTGTCCAATAAATCCTTCGCTGGGCATGCTAATTACCTCCAGACGAGCTGCCGCTTCCGGTTTGTATCAACCGGTTGATGACAACTTCATAGCGGCGCACCACTTCGTCGCCGCTTACCACCGGCACCGCGAACAGCGCCACGCTGCCCATGCGCGCATTTTCGAAGGTATAGGTGTTCTGCACCAAGTTCGTCTCTTGCGCCCCTTCGAATAAGACCGAGAAACACTCCATCTTCGGCGCCCCGGCAGGCTGCTGGCGCACGGGGGCTTCGATGACCTTGGCCAGTTTTAGCGTCACCGGCGCAGCGCCCTCGGCGCTCACGGTGAAGGCCTCGCCGAGGTGCCGTTCAAACAGGTCTTTGGTGAGTTCTTCAATCATCAGGTTTCTTCCTCCAACGGCCGGCGGGGTGGCTTGTGCAACACCCCCAGCCAGGCAGACCGAGGCCGCCGAGGCACCGCACAGCGACAAAAAAGACCGTCTATCCATCGCTTTCTTCATGCGTTCCGTCCCTTCGATGTTATGTCATCAGCTTGCCACTTCGCGCGTGACGCTACGGCCAGAAAATTCCATATTTCCGGGGTATCAGGGCGAAGGATAACACAAAATTATATTTTTAACAACGTAATTCTCGGAGCAATATCAGGGAAAAATACGCACCGGCACGAACGGACACGCTGCACCCTTGCGCCGGTTGTGTCTGTCCGTTCTACACCGCGTCAACTTCAGGCATCTTTTCCAAGAAATTGCCGAGGGGACGGTGTATCCACATCAAAGCGCCCGCGTTAGTGGTTTCATCTTTCCGGATTTCTTCTGTCTATTTGGCGGCGGCTCCGCCGCGTAGCGTCAGTCCGGGGAAGCTGCTCCCCCGCACCGCAGCCACCCCCATCACGGCCAGCACCAGGGCGAGCAGGCAAAGCGCAAACACGCCACTCGCCGGGAGCGTCTCGACCACGAGCACCTGCGCCGGACCGAACACGGCGATCTCCTTGCTCCCGGTTTCGTAGGTGCAGGTGTAGGCGCCGGAATCCTCCACGGTAAGCGGCAGGATCACGAGGGACCGGGCCTGCACCCCGGCGCTGCGGCCATCGCTCACCAGGACCGCCCCATCGCGATGCCACTGGTAGGGCCCCTGCGGCGACAACGCATCGGGTATGCGCAGGCACAGCCGGTCCCCCACCTCGTAGAGGCCGCCCGTCGTGTTGCGGCAGTCCGGGTCGGCTTCGGGCTCCCATGGCGCCTGCGAATAGAAGAAGATGGGTTGGGGTTCGCCGCGGAACCACTCACTCACGGTGTAATAGCCGCTGGCGGCCGTGGCGAACGCGATGGATTCACTCTGCATCTCGACGGCACCCGGCAGCATGCAGGGGATACCGGCCACCGCCTCCGAAACCGGCTGGCCCGGAGCCAGGGGCCAGTAGTACACATCCGTATAGGTGCGCACGAGCAAGCCGCGGCCATCGGGCGAAAGGTCAGCTGCGGTCACCACATCGAGGAAATTCGTGCCAAAGTACACACTGGCCTCCTCGGTCAACGGAATCGTCGCGCCATCTTCGAGGGGGGCGGCGTTGCGGTAGACTATACTGTAACCGCCGTCCACGCCGGTGCTGTCTTTCGTCAACAGGTACAGGCTGCCCGTGTCTGGTGTCACGATCAGCGCTTCGCAGTCATGGGTCCGCGCCGGATACGCCAGGTGGAAGACCTCCGCATCCGCCAGCACGGTGTCCACAAACGCCTGCCCGGGGTCCACGACCGGCGCGAGCACGCGGTACACCGGCACCACGCTGCGCGTCAAGTTGTTGTTACCCACGTCGGCCACGTAGAGGTAGTCCGCCCCCGCTACCGGCCCCGGCCCCACGGCGATGTCTTCCCAGTCCACGAGACTGGCACCGGCCAGGGCATAGCGCCCGAGCGCCATACCCGATTCCGTGAGCGCGTAGACCACCGGCGCGCCGGAATCGTTGATCGCCCACAGCATCCCCGGGGCCTGCCGGCTTGCCGCCAGCCCGGATATTTCGTCGAGCCCCGGCTCGACAGGCGTACCCATCTCGACCGGCAATTCCGTCGGGGGACAATCCGCCGGCTGTGCCCCCGCGCCGTACACACCGCTCAGGAGCGGCGCCGCAATTGCCAACAAGACACTCCGAAAAGCCATGACCGCTCCTTTTCCAACCCGGCTCGCCCAAGAATGCGCATAATCATAGCGGAAATAGCGCGAGCTTATCGTAGGCTTGGCGCGCCCGGTCCGACAATGGTATGATCTTTCACCTCCTGCCGCACCGCCCTGGTAAGCGGCGTGGCGACATGCTTCGGTTGACGAGACCACGAATTATGCGGCACGCGCGGGTGCTGCAAGAAGAATCACGAGGTGGGCCATGGCCGACGAAACCTCTGTCGGCATAGTCGAAACCAAGTATTTTACCTTTGCTGAGCCGCCCGATGCCATGCCATTGGACAGCGGGGCGACGCTCGGCCCGATCACGCTTGCCTACGAAACCTATGGCAAACTGAACGCGCAGGGCGACAACGCGATCCTCATTCTGCACGCGCTGTCGGGCGACGCCCACGCCGCCGGCCACCACCACCCCAAGGACAAGAAGCCCGGCTGGTGGGACCGCATGATCGGCCCCGGCAGGGGGTTTGATACCAACAAGTACTTCGTCATCTCCTCGAACGTGCTCGGCGGCTGCATGGGCTCGACCGGTCCCGCCTCGACCAACCCGAAGACCGGCAAGCCCTATGCCCTCGACTTCCCGATCATTACGGTCGGCGACATGGTGCGGGCGCAAAAAGCCCTGGTGGATTACCTGGGCGTCCAGCGGCTGCTGTCCGTCGCGGGCGGCTCCATGGGCGGCATGCAGGCCCTCGAATGGCTCACCCGTTACGGCAACATGGTTCGGTCCGGCATGCTCATTGCCACCACCTACTTCTCCGGCGCCCAACAGATTGCGTTCGACGCCGTCGGCCGCAACGCCATTATGGCTGATCCCAACTTTAACAACGGGGATTACTACGACGCGGAGATGCCCGCCGAAGGCCTCGGGATCGCCCGGATGCTCGCACATATCACCTACCTGAGCGACGAGGCCATGCGCAAGAAGTTCGGCCGCCGGTTGCGCGGGCGCGATCATCTGAGCTACGACTTCACCAGCGAGTTTTCCGTCGAAACCTATCTCGACTACCAGGGCGAGCAATTCGTCAACCGCTTCGACCCCAACACCTACCTGTACATCACAAAGGCCATGGACTACTTCGACATCTCCGCGCCCTACGGCTCGCTCGATGCCGCCATGAAGCAGATTCTCGGCCGGGTCATGGTGCTTTCGTTTACCTCAGACTGGCTGTATCCGCCCTACCAATCCGAACAGATCGTCTACGCACTCGCACGCCAGCACAAGGATGTGACCTATTGCTGCGTGAAAACGAACGCCGGACACGACGCCTTCCTCCTCGAATTCAACGTACTCAGCAAACTGGTCGGCGGCTTCCTCGACAACACCATGCATCCGCACAAAGCAGGTGCGGCAAAGGTGACCCACGCCACGGAAGCGGAATTCGGCCCACTCACCCGCACCCCGAGCATCTACGAAGGGCACCGGGTCGACTACGATATGATCGTGTCGCTGGTGGAGCGCAGCAGCCGCGTGCTTGATGTCGGTTGCGGCGACGGGGAACTGCTCACCCAGCTCATTCGCAAAAAGCAGGTCAACGGCCTGGGCCTCGAACTGGCCCAGGGCAATGTGGTGGCGTGCGTGCGCCGCGGCATTTCGGTCATCCATGCCGACATCGACAAAGGCCTCAGCGGTCTGCCGGACGAAAGCTTCGACTTTGTCATCCTCAGCATGACCCTGCAAGTTATCGAAAAGCCCGAGGAAGCCATCGGCGAGATGCTGCGCGTCGGGCGCCGCTGCATTGTCAGTTTCCCGAACTTCGGCTACTGGCGCGTACGTGCGAAGGCGTTGTTCACGGGCCAGGCGCCCGTCACACGCAGCCTGCCCTACTCCTGGTACGAGTCGCCCAACCGGCACATGCTCTCGATCAAGGACTTCCGCGCCTTTTGCCAGGCGCAAAACATCCGCATCGAACAGGAGATTCCGCTTATGAGCACCGGCCAGCGCCGCCTACTGCCGAACCTGCTGGCCGATGAAGCAGTCTTCGTCATCGCCGCAGGCGAAAAAACGCGAGCTGAAAGCCATAGCGGAAACATAGCGCATTCGTGATCGGTTTAGGGGAAACATGGAAACATAGGGGAAACAGACTACGGCTTTTTCTTCTTTCGAGGTCTTCCGCCTTTCTTGGGGGTGGCGGCTTCGGTCGAGGCGGCGCTCGCGTTGGTCGAGGAAGCTGGAGGAACCGCACGGACGTCCCGTATGCGTCTGCCGCTGGATGCATATATATCGCTCATTGTCCTCGGACAGCCACTTGGCACAATCCTCGAGCACGCTGGCAGGGGGGAAATCCGGCGACAACAGGCTGTCGCCTCGCATTGCGCTCATGCGGCATACCCTATCCAAAATGGCATGGATAGTCAATTGATCCGTAGTGTGCCCATGAGTTTTCCGAGCATCAATCCCAAGGAAAGAAGCCTACCTCTGCAAGATGGGCTATCGCGGTTCCGCCGGCGAGTGGGTGAAACAACTCCTTTTCGGCTGGGTGGCCCCATTGGAAAAAGAGCCTGGCATCATGCTACCCTCGACAATATGGAGGGGTGTGGCGTTGGGCACGCACGAGAGTTGGAATGATGCCCCGATCGGGCGCCTCGCAGGACCGGCGCTCCGGGGCTCGTCATTTTCGGATACTGCTTTTCAAGGCATGGCCGGCTGCGGATAGCCCCAGCGGCCGAACAGCAAGGAACCAAGACATGACAGCGCCCCATCATCACCACGAAGGTTGTTCATCCGGCGGTTGTTGCGGCGCACGCCGCCCGGAGGTGAGCCGGCGCCAGTTTCTCGCCGGGGCAGGCGTGGCCTCGCTGGGCGGCACGTTGCTGCATCGCCTGGGCAGTTCCACCGTTGCAGCGGCGCCATCGGCCCCGCAGTTAAACCCCGCTCCGAACAAGCCGCTGCGCGTGCTGCCGGTGCTGGCCTATGCCATGCCCACGTATCGCGAGGCGACGTCCTGGCGCAGTTGGGGCGGCCTGATCACCGAGGCCCATGTCGAGGAGGAACGCAACCGGATTCGCGAGGAACTCGCGGCAATGGCCGCCAAGGCGGAATTTCCGCTCGAGTTGCTGCCGCTGACTTCGGTGCGCAGTGACGACGCGGACGGGGCACGCCGCGTCGCGGATGGAGACCATGACGTCACGCTCATCTACGGTGCGGGTGGCGGAACGGGTTTCATCATGGACTTGGCGAATCCCGAGAAGCAGAACCTCATGTTTGTGCGCCATCGCACGGGGCCGGCCTATCTCTGGTACGAAATCGCCCATCCCCGGTTCCTGCGCCGCGAATCGGATGAGTTTCAGCAGACGGGCGGTATGGGCATCGAGGATGTGGTGGTGGACGACCACAACGAGGTGCTGTGGCGGTTGCGGGCATTGCACGGGCTCAAGCGCATCCAGGGCAAGCGCGTGGTGGCCATCGGCGGTGCGCTCGGCTGGGACCGTGGATCGAAAAGCGGTGCGCCGGACCGCGCCCGTGCGTTATGGGGCATGGAACTGGTCGAGGTTTCCTATGACGAAATGAGCGAGCGCATCGGACGCGCCATGGACGACGAGGCCCTGGTCCGCCGTTGTGTCGAGCAGTCCCGCGCGTATCTTGACCAACCGGGTGTCACGCTGCTGCCGCTTCAGGAACAACTCACCACCGAGGAACTCGTGGCGGGCAAGGGGTCGAAGGAAACCCTGGACCAGATGCGTGATTTCATGGACAAGGCCTTCGTGCTGGCCGAGGTGTTTCGCGACCTCATGGCCGAGCACGACACCGACGTGATCACCGTGGGCCACTGCATGGGCGCCATCATCCCCATGTCGGAGACGACGGCCTGCATGACGCTCACGCTGCTCAACGACGAAGGCTACCTGGCGTTCTGTGAGTCCGATTTCGTTGTCATCCCCTCGGGTATCCTGCTCCATTACATCTGCGGTAAGCCGGTGTTCTTCTGCAACCCCACCTACCCGCACGACGGCGTCGTCACAGTGGCCCACTGCTCGGCGCCGCGCAAGATGGACGGCGAACACCTCGAAGATGTGCGCATTCGCACCCACTTCGAATCCGATTACGGGGCTGCGCCGATGGTTGCCTTCCGGGTCGGCCAGGACATGACCGTGCTGGTTCCCGATTTCGCGGGCGAGCGCTGGGTTGGTTTCGAGGGGACGATACTCGAGAATCCCGCCCTCGACATCTGCACCAGCCAGACGGAACTGCGCATCAAAGGCGGCCACCAGCGGCTCGTCGAGGAGATGCGCGGCTTCCACTGGATGACCTGCTACGGGGACTATCGGCGCGAAGTCGGCTACGCCCTCAAGAAGTCTGGTGTGGGCTGGCTTGACGTAAGCACGGAGGCCTGAATTCTCGTCCTCCCGGTGGAGCGCAAAGGTTTGAGGAAATATAGGGAAACGTTAGGGGAAACTTAAGGCCGGACTACGGGTTATTCTTCTTTCGTGGTCTTCCGCACGCCTTCCCCTCCAGCTCTTCCCACCGCGCATACAACGCTTCCACCCGCGCCTTCGCTTCCTCCAGGTCTTGCAGCACACTGCGGATATGATCGCCGTCGCGCTGGTAGAAGGCGGGATCGGCCATGCCGCCTTCGAGGGCAGCCACCTTCTCCTCCGCCTCGAGAATCTGCGCCTCGATCCCTTCGAGCTCTTTCTTCTCGAGGTAGGTCAGCCGCCGGACGGTCTCCTTCGGGACATTGCGCACTTCTTGGCGGCGCGTTTCTGTGGCCTGGCGCCGCTGTGCTGCTTCGGCTTCGGCCTGCTTGCCCTTGTACACGAGGTAGTCATCGTAATTGCCGGTGAGCTGCACAATGTTGCCGGCATCTTCGAAGACCCACATGTGCGTACACACCCGGTTCAGGAAATAACGGTCGTGGCTTACGATGAGTGCGCAGCCGTCGAAGTCGAGAATGGCTTCCTCGAGTATCCGCAGGGTATAGAGGTCGAGGTCGTTGGTCGGCTCGTCGAGCACGAGAAAATTGCCGCCCCGCAAAAGCTTGCGCGCGAGGTCCAGCCGGTTACGCTCGCCGCCGGACAGGTTGCTCATGGGCATCTGGACGCTGGCTTTGTCGAACAAAAAGCGCTCGAGATAGGCTGGCACGTAGATGCGTTTCTGGCCGACGTCCCAGTGACGTTGACCGCCGGAAACGAAATCGAGCACGGTCTGGCCGGGTGTTACCTCTTCATGGGACTGGTCGACATAAAGAAACTGCGTGGCGTCGCCGATGACAATGCGCCCGCGGTCCGGCTCTTCCCGCCCCATGAGAATGCGCAGCAGCGTGGTCTTACCGCAACCGTTGGGGCCGAGAATCCCCACGCGCATGCCCTTCTGCATGATCACGCTGAAGCCGTCGATGAGCCGGGTATCCTCATATCCGTGCCGGATATCCCGGGCGTTGAGGACGGTTTTCATCAGCCGCTCGGGCTGGGGGATTTCGAACTCGAACTCCCGGTGCCGCGGGGGCGGCCCTTCCTCCTGCATGGCATCGAGCCGCTGAATGCGCGCTTTCTGCTTCGTCGTGCGCGCTTTCGCGCCCCGCTG
>CAZMVU010000074.1:0-21765 GCA_964569295.1 uncultured Nitrospirales bacterium | reverse complement strand
TCTTGCTGCGGGTTCCGGCCTGCAGGAGCCACTACGGCGGGTACCGTGACCCGAATATGGCGGGGCGGGCGGCATCAGGGATGATCCGCCCGCCCCGATTCTGTGTGGCGGGGTTTATAATCGCCTCGCGGGTATCCATCTTCGCGAAGACGCTTCCCCTTCGCGAGGGCGCTACGCAGGACAAGCCGGTGGCACGTGCTCGTCCTGCCGGGCAGGCTCGGCCGCGCGAGACCGCTGCCCCTTGGGTGGTTCTGCCGTTCATAGCAGGAAATACAGGCAATGTGATTGCAATACCACCGGGAACTTGCTAGAATTTCACCCTTCCGGGCGGTCTGTTAGCACCCGCCCGGATCGACTGCTAACAACGAAGGAGACTGAAACGTGCCAACCTATACCTATAGCTGTAAGAAGTGTGGGCACGCCTTCGACGTGTTCCACGCCATGTCCGCCTCGCCCCGGATCAAGTGCGAGGAATGCGGGAGCCTGCGCACCGAGCGTCTGCTGGGCGCCGGCGCCGGCTTTATCTTCAAGGGGTCGGGTTTCTACGAAACCGACTTCAAGGAGAAAAAGGGGGTAGCGCCCAAGACGGATTCCAAGAACGGCAAATCCGAAGCCGCAAGCAGCGGGGATGGTGCCGGCAGTGCAAAGAAAGGGCAGGCCGACGCGAAGCCGGGCGGCTCCGAGAAGGCCGAGTCCACGGCCTGATCGCGTGTGTTGCTCCCGCCTGCCGGCGCCGCCGCGGTGTCTGGCAGGCGTTCTTTTTCCGGACGCGGGGCATGAACGCGCGGCAAACCGCCTTGACGCGGGGCCGTGCCTTTGAACGATAATCGCGGTTTCCCAATGCCAGGCCCACGGCCTGGTGCGCATATGCCAGCCCAAGGGTATCCGGCACCCAAACGGCACACCTGCCGGGGAGAGGTTCTATGAACACCGAACAGATTCGCATGCTGAATGATCAGTACATCATCAATACCTACGGTCCCCGCAAACTCGCGCTCACCCGCGGCGAGGGGGTCACCCTGTGGGACGCGGATGGCAAGGAATATCTGGACTGTTTCGCGGGGATTGCCGTGGCGAACCTGGGCCACTGCCATCCGGCGGTGACCGAGGCCATTTGTCAGCAGGCGCAGAAACTGGTACATGTATCGAACCTGTACTATATCGAACCGCAGGTGCATCTCGGGCAGATGCTGTGCCACCACAGCTTCGCAGACCGCTGGTTCTTCTGCAACGGCGGTGCCGAGGCGAACGAGGCGGCCATCAAGCTGGCGCGGCGCTACTGGTCGCAGAAAGACCAATCGCGCCCTGTTATCGTGACGGCGGACCAGTCGTTTCACGGGCGCACGATGGCGACCATCGCGGCGACGGGCCAAGCGAAATACCGCCAGGGTTTCGAGCCGATGCCCGGCGGCTTCCGCTATGTGCCGTTCGATGACCTCGAGGCGATCGAAGAGGCCCTGCGCGACGAGGCCGTGGGCGCGGTGCTCCTCGAGCCGATCCAGGGCGAGGGCGGCGTGCGTGTGCCGGAGCCGGGCTATATCAAGCAGGTGCGCCAACTGTGCAACGCCAAGGATGTGCTGTTGATTCTGGACGAGGTGCAGACGGGCCTCGGCCGCACGGGCACGCTGTTCGCCCACGAGGCGGACCGCATTCAGCCGGACATTATGACGCTGGCCAAGGGTCTGGCCAATGGGGTGCCTATCGGCGCCATGGGGTGCACGGCCGAGGTAGCCCAGGGATTTTCCGTGGGCAGCCACGCCTGTACCTTCGGCGGCAACCCGCTGAGCAGCGCCGCCGCCTGCGCCACACTCGAGGTCATCGCGGATTCCGCTTTCCTCGCGCGTGTAGAAGCTACCGGTGCGCACTTCATGGCGCGGCTTCGCGAGGCCGCCGCGGGATGTGGCGCGTTGGTCGAGGTGCGCGGACGTGGCCTCATGATCGGCATCGAGTTTTCAGAGAACGTGGCGCCGCTGGTCGATGCCATGCGCGAGGGCGGCGTCATCTGCGGGCCAGCCGGCCCCACCGTGCTCCGCTTCGTGCCGCCCCTCATTATCACCAAGGATCAAGTGGACCGCGCTGTCAGTATCTTTGCAGCGTCTTTGAAGGAGTTGGGCTGGTGAGCGATTTCCTGTCTCTGGCCGATCTGACCCCCGATACGCTCTGCGACTGGCTGGATCTTGCGGATAACCTCAAGGCCCAGCTCAAGCGCGGTGAGGATCACCGCATCCTGATGGGCCAAACGCTGGCCATGATCTTCGAGAAGCCCAGCCTGCGCACCCGGGTCACCTTCGAGGTCGGTATGTTTCAGCTCGGCGGCTATGGCGTACTGCTCGAGACACGCCTGGGCGAGCGGGAGTCCGTGCCGGACGTGGCGCGTAACCTCAACCGCTGGACGGACGGGATCATCGCGCGCACGTTCAGCCATGACCATGTGGTCGAGCTGGCGGAACATGCCGAGATCCCCGTGATCAACGCGCTCACGGACAAGTTTCATCCGTGCCAGATTCTCGCGGATGTCCAGGCCGTGCGCGAACACCGGGGTAAGAACCTCGGCGGTATGAAGGTCGCCTTCGTGGGCGATGGCAATAACGTGTTTCAATCTTGGGTCAACTTCGCGGTTCATGTGCCCATCGAACTCGTGCTCGTGTGCCCGCCCGGCTACCAGGCCGCTCCCGAAGTGATCGATCCCGCGGCGCAGGCCACCGGCGGCCGGGTGCGTACGACCCACGACATCGACGACGGCGTGTGCAATGCCGATGTGGTCTACACGGACGTGTGGGCCAGCATGGGCCAGGAAAGCGAGGCCGGCAAGCGGCGGCGCATCTTTCAGCCGTACCAGGTGAACGAAGAGATGATGGCCCGCGCCAAACGGGACGCGCTCTTCATGCATTGCCTGCCCGCACACCGGGGCGATGAAGTGACTGCGGGCGTTATCGATGGGCCGAACTCGATTGTGTTCGACCAGGCGGAAAACCGGCTCCATGCACAAAAGGCCGTGCTCGTGAAACTCATGAGCGACACGGCGCGGTAAGCATAACCCCAAGTTTCCTGCGTTGCGCAGGGCAACCCGCCTGAAGCGGACAGGCTGCGTAGCAGGGCCGTAACCGGGAATACAAGAACGCAGGTTGAAAACACACCGGGAGATTCACCCCACTGAGGAAAAGCGCGTCCATTCTTGGCTTACAGGGCCAACGGCCCGTATCATACCAGCCCGCGTAGCGAGGCAATAACCGAGAATACAAGAACGCAGTTTGAAAATCTGCCGGGAGATTCAAACCACTGAGGAAGAGCGCGTCCATTCTTGGCTTACAGGGCCAACGGCCCGTACTATACCAGCCTGGGCCGCAGGCCCAGGTAAGGACACATCACAGATTAAGCGCTGAAAGCGCGCGCTATGAAGTCCGTAGCGGATTTCCTTAATGAAATGGAGAAGCACGGTCATGCCCCAATCATTGAGCCTCGTGATTGTTCATCTTATTTTCAGCACAATAGAACGGCAGCCCTTACTAGAATCCAATATACAGGAGGCAACCCACGCCTATCTTTCGACCGTTGCCAGAAGCGCAGGCTGCCAATGCTATCGTGCGGGCGGCATGCAAAACCATGTTCATTTGGCAATACGGTTATCCCGTACCGTCACGATCGCCCAACTCGTAGAGCAATTGAAAGCGGACTCGTCGAAGTGGCTCAAGACACAAGCATACGGCCTAAGATATTTCGCATGGCAGCGCGGTTACGGTTGTTTTTCAATCAGCCCAAGGGACTTGGATGCCTTGATAGCGTATATTGACGACCAGCAGGAGCACCACAAGAAGCGGACATTTCAGGACGAATTCAGGTTGTTTCTTCATAAATATGGTGTCAACTACGATGAAGCTTATGTCTGGGACTGAGCATAGCTCGGGCTTTCAGCCCTTTTACTGTTGAAATTCGTTTTTCCTGGGGCTTCGCCCCAGGCTGGTATGGAACGGGCCGTTGGCCCTGAAGAGTACGTTGCCGTGGGCCACGCACGAAACCGAAGGAGTTCCGTATATTCGTGCGGACGAGGAAACCTTGGCTCGTGCCAGTGTGTAGATTACTGACTGCCTTGATAGCATAGCTCGGGCTTTCAGCCCTTTTACTGTTGAAATACGTTTTTCCTGGGGCTTTGCCCCAGGCTGGTATGGAACGGGCCGTTGGCCCTGAAGAGTACGTTGCCGTGGGCCACGCACGAAACCGCAGGGCTTCCGTATTTTCGCGCGGACGAGGAGATCTTTGCTTGCCCCAGTGTGTAGATTACTGACCGCCGAGGGCCACGCACGAAACGTATATTCGCGCGGACGAGGAAACCTTGGCTCGTGCCAGTGTGTAGATTACTGACTAAACCAATTATGGAAGCACAGCCCGCCCAGGCGGACAAGCTTCGAAGACAACTTTGTTGCGCAGGGCAACCCGCCTGAAGCGGACAGGCTGCGTAGCAGGGCGGAGAAGGAAGACCATGGCCAATCCGAAAAAGATCGTACTTGCCTATTCCGGTGGACTCGACACCTCGATCATTCTCAAGTGGTTGCAGGAAACCTACCAATGCGACGTGGTCGCCTTTATCGCCGACATCGGTCAGGGCGAAGAACTCGAGCCCGCGCGCAAGAAGGCCATCGAAACCGGCGCCTGCGAGACCGTGGTCGCGGACTTGCGCGAGGAGTTCGTGCGCGATTTCGTTTTCCCCGCCATGCGTGCCAACGCCATCTATGAAGGCTGCTACCTGCTGGGCACCTCGATCGCGCGGCCGCTGATTGCCAAAGGCCAGATTGACGCTATGCGCGCCACGGGCGGCGACAGTGTGTCCCATGGCGCGACAGGCAAAGGCAATGACCAGGTCCGCTTCGAGATGACCTACATGGCCCTTGAACCCAACGTGACCATTATCGCGCCGTGGCGCGATCCGAACTGGGATCTCCACTCCCGCACCGCCATGATGGAATTCGCGGAAAAACACGGCATCCCCGTGCCCACGACGGTGAAAAAGCCATACAGCATGGATCGCAATATGCTCCACCTCAGCTTCGAGGGAGGCGTGCTCGAGGACCCATGGAACGAGCCGCCCAAGGACATGTTCCAGCTTACCAAGGATCCGCAGGACGCCCCGGACACGCCGGTCTATGTCGAGATCGATTTCGAGCAGGGCACGCCGGTGGCGGTCGACGGCAAACGCATGGCGCCCGCAGAACTTCTCACGCACCTCAACACCGTCGCCGGCGAACATGGCGTGGGCCGGGTGGATCTCGTGGAGAACCGCTTTGTCGGCATGAAGTCCCGCGGCGTCTATGAGACTCCGGGCGGCACGGTGCTGTGGACGGCGCACCGGGCCGTCGAGTCGCTCACCATGGACCGCGAGGTGATGCACGAACGGGACCGGCTCTCGCCGCGGATTGCAGAGCTCATCTACAACGGCTTCTGGTACGCGCCGGAGATGGAAGCACTCACCGCGTTCGTGAACAAGAGCCAGGAGACCGTTACCGGTACAGCGCGCCTCAAGCTGTATAAGGGCAACTGTATCGTCGCCGGGCGCAGGGCGCAGAAAACGCTCTATGACGAGACCATCTCGACCTTTGAAGAAGACGCGGGCGCCTACGAACAGGCAGATGCCACCGGCTTCATACGGTTGAATGCGCTGCGCCTGCGCGTACGCAACCGCGCCGGTTATTTCAAGCCGCCACAATGACCAAGGGGTACGCGAGCCGCGCTCATCCCGCCGCGTTGCGCATGAGCTGCTGGTAGAACCGCACCAACGCCAGGTAATCGTTCACCGCCAGGCGTTCGTTCGTGCCGTGCAGCCGCTCCAGATCCTCCGTCTGAAACACGACCGGCAGAAAGCGGTAGGTCGCCTGCGTGACATCCTGGTAATGGGGCGTATCCGTGCCGCCGAGCATGAGCCCCGGCGCCAATACCGCTTCGGGAAACACCTGCCGGATACTCGTGGTTACCGCCTCCCAGGCGGCCCCTTCCGCGGGCGATACGGGCGAGGGGTCGCCAGGGGTGGGCAGGCGCGTCACGGTGACACGGGCATCGCCGATCGTTTCGCGCACGTGCGCGAGCGTTGTCGCGATGCTCTCGCCCGGCATGATGCGGAAGTTCACCACGGCGCGTGCCGATTGCGCCAGCACATTCTCCTTGGTGCCCGCTTCAAACATGGTCGGCGCCGTGGTCGTGCGGATACCCGCGTTCGTCGCGGGTTGCGCGGCGAATTGCCACGTGACCAACGGTTCGAAAAGCCACAGGTTCGCCATGACAAGGCGCAACGGGAAGTCCATGGCCGGGCCTACCCATTCAAGCATGGCGCGCATGGGACCGTCGAGGCGGGCGGGCATCGGATTCTCCTCGAGGCGGGCGACAGCCCGGGCCACCATGCCCACCGCGCTTTCCGGCGGCGGGGTGGACGAATGCCCACCCTCGCCTGCGGCTGTCAACGCCACCGTGAGGTAGCCCTTCTCCGCCACGCCCACCAGGGCCACCGGCTGCGATACGCCGGGCACGATGTCCTGCGTGATCGCGAGGCCTTCATCCAAGAGAAGATACGCTGTGACCCCACGCTGCGCGAGCACTTGGGCGATATGCGCCGCGCCTTCATGCCCGCCGACTTCTTCGTCGTGGCCGAAACAGAGGTAGATTGTACGCGCCGGCACGAAGTCCGCTCCGATCAGCGCCTCCACCGCCTCGAGTATCCCAATGAGGCTGCCCTTGTCATCGAGCGTGCCGCGGCCCCAAATATGGCCATCGCTTACCGTCCCCGAGAAGGGCGGGTGTGCCCAGTCCTCCTGCGTACCCGGCTCGACGGGTACGACATCCTGATGCGCCAGCAGAATCACCGGCGGTGCATCCGGCGTGGAACCCTCCCACGTATACAGCAGGCCATAGCCGTTTACCGTTTCTCTCGCGAGCGTCGCATGCACGCGCGGGTAGGTATCCTCGAGGAAAGCATGAAACCGCGCGAAAGGTTCCGTGTCCACCCGCCCCGGGTCCCGGTGCGAAATGGTGGGGATCTGCACGGCTTCCGCGAGGTGCGCCACAGCGGCCTCTTCATCGAACGGTGCGGGCTCGAACGGCGGCACGGCCACGTCCGGTATTTCGGCGAGGAACGTGCGGAGAACAAGGACGGCGGCCAGAACCACCAGGGCCAGAACTGCACCCCCCAGAATACGCTTAATCAGCTTCATCGCGCGGGCTCCCGGTTTTTCGTTTTGGCCGGTATGGTACCATGGCCGGCGACATGGAGAAAGGAGCACGCGATGCCACACGAAGACGGCTTTTACACGATGGAAGATGCTATGCGCCTGCTGGATTGCAGCGAAAAGCTGGTGCGGCGCATGGTCAAACGGGGCGAGCTTCCGGCGCTGCCTCATGGCAAATCGCTCAAGTTTCGGTGCGAAGACCTCGATGCCTTTCTCGAGCGCATCCGGCGCACGGGCAGCGGCGTGTTGGACCGCCGCCTGTAGCCACGCGCCGCTCGCGCGGACGCTCGCCCTCCCTGACCGGTGTGTTGGGGGATTACGTGGCGTTTCGGCTCGCGGGGACGCTCGCCCTCCCTGACCGGCGTGTTGGGGGATTACGTGGCGTTTCGGCTCGCGGGGACGCGCGCCCTCCCTGACCGGCGTGTTGGGGGATTACGTGGCGTTTCGGCTCGCGGGGACGCGCGCCCTCCCTGACCGGTGTGTTGGGGGATTACGTGGCGTTTCGGCTCGCGGGGACGCGCGCCCTCCCCATAGACCAGAACCCGCCCTTTCTTCAGGGCCAACGGCCCGTACCATACCAGCCTGGGCCCCCGGCCCCTAATCACAAGTCATTACGAATCGGAAATCGGAAATCGGAAATCGGGGAATACGCCTGTTCACCCATGGTTTGTCGGCGCAGCCCACATTGGTTACGCACCGCCGGCTTATCCCAGCAGGTCGTTGTAAACACGTGCGAGGTCGGCGGTATAGCGGTCGAGGTGGTAGCGGCGTAGGGCGAGTTCGCGGCCTTGTTCGCCGAGTTCGCGGCGGCGCGGCGCGTCTTCGATAATGGCGCGCAGCACCTCATAGAGCGCGAGAAAATCGTTCGGCTGGCAGAGTTGGGCGGTGTCTTCCACCATCTCCGGGATGGCGCCGCTGTAGGTCGAGACCACCGGCGTGCCGCAGCTCATCGCCTCGAGCATTGCCATAGCGAAGGGTTCCTGCCATTCCGGTGTCGCAATGCTCGGCAACACAAAAACATCCGCCGTGCGGAATGCATCGGGCATACGGGCGTAGGGCAGTGGGCCGGCGAAGGTACAATGCGCCGCCACACCGAGGCGCGCCGCCAGCCGGTGAACGCGGTCCCGGCCGGGGCCCGCGCCCACCACCAAGAGCTGGACGGGCCGTGCGTGCAGGGCTGGGCCACGCACGAGTTCGCGCAACGCGAGCAGAAGAAAGTCGATGCCTTTGCGCGGGAGCAACCAGCCGTCGAACAGGATGACGAAAGATTCTTCATCGAGGCCGAAAACCGCGCGCGTTGCGGGACCGGGCGAAAAGGTCTGCGTGTCCACACCGGGGTCGAGTTTGATCACGCGCGCCTGATCGACGCCCTCGATATCGAGCGTGCGGCGGGATCGCTCGGTATGCACCAGGAACCGGTCGGCTTCGCGGCCCACACGGGCCTTGCGTTCACGCCGGCCGGGGGCGCGCTCCATATTGAACGGGATATTGTCCCACACCATGACGCACACCGGCGTGCCATCGCGCCGCTTGGCCAGGATCGCCTCCTCTGACCAGCCGGTAAAAAGCTCCCATGTCTGGATGAGGTCGAAGCCCTTGAGCCGCTGGTTGAACGGCACGATGTCCGGCGGCCGGCCGAAGTAGCGCGTGCCGATAGCGCGTGCGATGCGGCGCGGCAAAAAGCCGGCCTGCGTGTCGAGCCAAATGGGCGCCATGGCGAATGGCTGCTCGATGGTGGTGTCCTGGTGGTGGCGCTGCATATCCGGCTGTGTGTGGAAGGCGGTGATATCCGCGTCCGGCAGGCGGGTGAAGGCACGGAGGTGCCATGGATTGAAACGGTTGCCCTTGAGGATCGCCAGTTTCACGGGGCGCCGCCTCCGCCGTCCGGGCAATGCCGCGTGCGCACCTGTATTCCGGGTGCGCTGCAGCGCGGGTCAATCGTGTGCGGTTTCATAGGTGTCTTCCAGAAAACTACCGGGGTATCACGGTGTTGCGCGCGATTTGCCGCGCCGCGTGTTGTCGTGTGTGCGCAACGGCGGTTTCCCCTGATGCCCGGGCTTACCAGGCATTTGCGGCATGGCGGTGCTGGGCATGCTTGGCCGGCGCACGGTTGCCGCGCTGTCCTTGGGGGCGGCGGGGGCACGCACGGTTTGGGGCTTATCATCGGGGTCCGGGCGTTGCACACCAGGCCACGGCGGTGTGCCGCTTGCCGGCGGCCATGGCGGGGCGGCCCCGAACCGTGCACGCCATCGCGCTTCCGCTGCCGCAGCGGCGCCCTCCTCGCGCATAAGACGCACGAGGTAGGCGCCATAGTCCGCCAGCGAAACATCCGCAAGGTTCAGCCGCGCTTGCCACCAGCGTATCCAGTCGCGGGCCTGCGGCTTTTCCGCCAGGCGCAGATTGCGCCGGTGCCACCGCTGGAAGTGACGCCCGTGGGCCAGGAAATGCGCGGCCATCCGGCCATAGGCACCGCCGCTGCGCGCATCGAAGGCGGCCACCTGTTGCCACCACGGGGCCACGCTCTCGGCGGCTCCCGGCATACCGAGCAAATCGCGGTAGCTTCCGCGCAGCATGGCCGCCAGTTCCGGCCGCTGCCGCAACGTGCGCAATAGCGGCGCGAGCGCGTCGTTGTTCTCGTCCGCGTCATCCTCTCCCCCGCCTTCCAGTAACGACAACAGGCCCATCGGGTCCGCCTGAATCTGGGCGAGACCGGGCTGATTCTGCGCACTGTCGCCCCACACCGCGGTCTGCGCCTCCCAGAACGCGGTCCACGCACGCACCAGGTTCCCGTCTTCTGCCAGCCGATCATAAAAGACATCGAACAGCCGGCGCATCTCGGCATCGCGCATCAGTGCCTCGTGGAATTGGCCCGCCACCTCGCGGAAGCCGGTATTCTGCATCAGCGCCCAGTACTGTGTTTCCACTGCGCCGAGGTCCGGGTGCTCGCGCAGATAGCCCACGTAACCCCGGTGATGCCGCACGAGCGACGGTGTTTCCGCGAGCGCATCCGCCACATCTGCCGTACCAGCGACCGCCGGCAGTGCACACCACGCCCCCAGCGCCACAAGCATCAGTACACCTGTTGTGTTTCGCATCATGCCATGATCCTACGCGAGACGGCACGCGCGTTGGAAGCGAACGGGCGGAAAATCCGCAAAGCATGCGCCGGTTGCCGCCATGAACAGCGTTCATGCACAATGACGGTACGGGCGGATAAAGAAGGGAGGACTGCGCTTGCAGGAAGACAAACGCAAGACCGTAAGGCGCCGGGCCGACCGGGAGATGATCGCGCGGCTGCACGCGATCGAGGCCGGGGAAGGCCCGGGCCAGGGCCAGACGCAACGTCAGGCCGACATGAGCCGGGAACAGCGGCATAAACGGCGGCGGGCCATCCGCCACGAGTGCAAAGTGCGCATCGCGCTGGAAATCGTGCACAGCGCCGGCCACCTCGACACATGGGACGCGGACACGTATCATATGAAGGGGCGTGTGCTTGACCTGAGTATCGATGGCGCTTCGTTGTTTACCCGGGAAACGCTATCCATCGGCCAGCGCGTCGGGTTGACCATCAACCTCGGCGCGCACGAGACATTTCAGGTGCGCGGGCATGTACGCTGGACAAAGGCCGTATCGAAGAAAGAGGGCTATGCTTCGGGCGTACAGTTCGACCAGATAACTACGAAGGATCGCGAGCGGGTGCTCCGCTTTTTACATGAGTTGGATGAAACAATCGGTCTCTAACGTGGGATCGCCGGACATGTCATGAAAACCATCTATATCGTCACCATGTGGTCGGGCGGCCGCCCCGCCAAAAAATGGAAGACCGAGCAGAAACCCGCCGTGCTCCCGAGCGGCACGGGCGTGAGCCTTATCAGCCTTGATACCAAGCTCGAAGTGCAGGTCATCGGCAGCATTTCCGTCGAGCAGTTCGAATCGGGCCAGGAAGAAATGCTCGGCGCCTATTGGGAAGCCACGCCGGAAGACAAAGCCGGGGATGAAGACGTTCCCCCGCCCGACACGCACTTGCTGTAAGAACTTTGGGTACTTCTTTAGCTGTATACTGCAAGGGGCGCACTCGTTTCGCCAATCTGTTCCGTGATAGCGAATACCAGCGTGCGACAGGGGTAGCCATGCCGTCGGCGCCACTTTGGACTGCGGTGGCTTGCTACCGCTTTTGCGCACGTGCACTGGGACCGGGGACAGTCAGCCAGCGAAGAGTGCGACATCATTGAGCTTGCTGCTAGTCCGGTACCGGGGAGCCCTATGAAGTATGGACAACGGCTCACGGCAGACGTGCTGAAGAATTACGCAGGGCACAGGTTCTGCATGCACCTGGGGTATGCGGCGCACAGGCCGTTCAGTGCGGCGGCAGCAGGCATTGCACAGCATCTCTGACAGCATCAGCCACGGCCTTCGCAACCGCGTAGTCGTCGGCGGCCTTGTCGCCGAGCGCAACCACGATGTCCGAAGTGCGCACCATGTGCTCGGTTCCGGGCGTGACCACCCGGCACCAGAAGTCGACCGCTGGATTCGCCAGCACCATGGTGAGGAAGGTGCCCGGCAGGTCGCCCAGCGGTGCACGGTCCAGGTGGTTGAATCCGAATACGCCGGTCACGCGCGCGCCGCCAAACTCCGACACCCCCACTTCGAAAGAGCCGCCCGCCCCTTCCGCCGCGGCGCGAAACAGACTGAGGCCAAGGCCGGTGCGTTTGCCGGCTTTGGTGGTGTAGAAGGGATCGAGCACGGTGTCCGGGTCGCCCGGCAGGCCGGGGCCATCGTCTGCCACAGTGATGACGAGCCGGTCCGCGGCGGGGTCCACCTCGACTGCCACACAAACCACCGCCGCCTCGACCCGCACACTGTTTTCCATGAGGTCGAGTATGTGCAACGCCAGTTCACGCAAAGGTGCAACGCCTCCCGCCATCGCCACGCAGGCACTTGGCCACTTCCTCGAACGTGGGTGCATTCATATGCATGCGGGTGCGCGCCTTGCCGATATCGTGTATGTAGTGCGCATCGGACGAGGTGAGCAGGGGGAAGCCGTGCGCGGCGAAGGCCTGCTGTTTGCCCGCATCCACGCCTGCGGCGGAGATTTCCAGGGCGTCGAAAGGCACGTTTCCCGGCAGAAAGCCGAGTTGGCTCATGACGGAGAAAGCGGGCCGGTCAACATGCGCGGCGATGGCCAGCCCGCCCGCCAGATGCACGAGCGCCACCGCTTCCTCGAGGGAAAAGCTGCTGGCCAGGGAAAGCATGCGTGGTTCTTCGCCGAGGCGTGCGCCGTCGTATTCGAGCAGCCACTGCCGGCCCACACGGCGTTTGGCGCCGCGCACTTCGGGCAGGGTGCCGCGGATGGCACGGGCGACCTCTTCGGCCACGGGCGCATCCGAAAAAAGGGCGAGGAGGTGCACTTCCTCACGCGTGGCGATCTCGATCCCGGCGATGACCGTGAGCATGCCATGGCCGGGACCGCGCGCCACTTGTTGTACGGCGGCGGCATTGCCCGCGCTGTTGTGGTCGCACACGGCGATAAGGTCGAGTCCGGCCTCGATGGCGGCCACGGCGATTTCCGGCGGGGTCATACCGTCGTCGGCACAGGGGGAAAGCGCGGTATGAATGTGCAGATCGGCGGCGAACGCTTTCACCGGGCCGTTCCCCGAATGCCGAACGCATAAAGGCGCCCCACCAACTCGAAGGCGTCGTGCCGCGCGGCAAACAAGGCGACACCCTCCTCGACGGCGCGCAGGCGCGTGTCTTCGTCGGGCCGGCGGTCCAGGGCGAAGATGACGGCGGCCATGCCAGCATGAACGGCCACGGCGACCACATTGAGGTGGATCTGCACCGTCACCAGCACACCGCCCTCGGGACCGTGGGCGAGGACATCGCTCAGCAGATCCGAGGCGTAGCCGGCAGTGATTTCCTGACTGGCGTCGAGCGTGACCTCCGGCGTCAGGTTATTGAGTTCCATTTTTGCGGCCAACTGCTCCAGGTTCAATCCCCGTCCTCCTCTCTGCGCCGGGTGGGCGCGGGCGTTTTTCCACAATATGGACACGCACCCAACGCGGCGCGCCCCTGCACCACGTCTGTGGCGAAGGCCGCACAGTTCGGTGCGCCGCAAGCGGCGCAGTCACGCCCGGGAAGCTGTGTCACCAAGGTGTCAATGCGGCCCAACTTGTCGATGGCCGCCGCCATATCATCATCCAGCCTTTCGCCCGCGCGCGGGGTAAGGGGCGCCGTGCGGTGTACGGCGTGGCTGGCCGTGTCGAAAGCCGGGGCGATGACCGCCGCACGCTGCCGGGCAATAGCGGCTACTTCGGGCCAGCCGGGGGCGCCGTAGCATCCGCCCGGGCACAGGTACAGTGCGACCGGCCCGCGCACCGTGGGCGCACCGGCCTCGAGGCGTTCAAGAAAGCGCATCACCTGTTCCGGACCCGAGATTTCGAGCAGGGCGCCGCCTTCCGCGGGCCCGGGCACGTACGGGGGGTGTTCGTGCGCCGCGGCCCGGCGGATTTCCGTCAGGGCTACACACAGGGTATCCATGGTTACCCGGGCCACCCGGGTCATCGGGCCGGATACAGCAAGCGCTGCCTGGGCCGGGCACATGGGGACTGCGGCCACCACGGCCTCCTCCGGGGTGTCGAGGGCCGCCTCGAGCGGCGTCACCAGCGGCGCCACGTGGATAAGCAGGGCTGGGAACCGCAGGCGGATAAGCGCCACGGCCGCCGGACACACCGGGGCGATGACCGGCTGCGTGGGCGCGGTCTCCGCGAAGGTGCGTACCGCCTGGGCCATGGCCTGTTCCCACGCGCTCATCGCACGCACGGCCGCCGCCGGCAACGCGGCCAACGCTTCGGCGGTCATGCCGGGGGCCTGGCCAAGCGCCGAGGTGGGCAGGAGGAGCGTGCCGCCAACAGGGGCGGCATCCGCCGGATCAAAGGGATGAAACACGCGCTCGGGGCACACCGACGCACACACGTTGCAGCCGATACACTGCTCGGCACGCAGGTGAAGCGCATCGCCATACAGACGCAGAGCGCCCGTGGGGCAGGCGCGCACACACCGCCCACAGGTTACGCAGTCTGCCGGTGTCAGATGGGGCACGGGGCCGGCCTCCGCTAGCCCGGGCGTCGCGGCGAGCAATACGGCGAAGCGCAACTGCGTCCCCCGGCCCGGTGCGGAACGGATAGTGAACCGGTCCGTATTCTTGCGGATGTTAGGCAAGCCCATCCCCGCGCCGAACCCGAGTTCACGAGCGGCCGCCGGGGCCGTCGAGAATCCTTCGCACAACGCCGCCGGCACATCGGCAATGCCCGGGCCCGCGTCGGTAACCGTCACTTCCAGCAAGTGGGGGTCAAGGGCCACCCGCATCTGCGCATCGCCGCCGTGGATCACGGCGTTCATCTCGGCTTCATAGGCGGCGACCATCGCACGGCGCGTGGTTTTCGGGTCGACGCCCACTTCCTGCAAGAGGGCCTTGAGCCGCCGCGAGCCGCCGCCGCCGGCTGCATAGTCGCCGCCGCGTATGTCGAATACGGCGGCGGTCATGGGGCGCCATCCGCGTCGGCCTTGATCGCCGCGTACACCCGGCCGCACACCTCGAAGAGTTCCTCGCGCGCCACGAGCAGCGGCGTGCCATGTTCTTCCGCCACCGCCACGAGCAGCGGGTCGGGCACCGGCCGCCCAACAAGACACAGCGCGCCAACATCGAGTAGTTCGAGCATCCGTGCGAGGCCAGGGCCGTTCACGTGCGTGATGACGAGCGTGTCGGCATTGGCATGGGCGAGCATATCGCTGATGCGATCACCGGCACAGGCGCGGGTAATCTCCCGCGTCGCCGTTTGGGGCTGCACGACCATGCGCGCCTCGATCAATTCCGCCAGTTGCGTTATCTTCATTGCCATACCTGCTGGGCCCCGGGTTGCCGGACCGGGATCCTATGATCCACCGGGGTCCCGTTTCATTCTAAACGCACGCCGCCACGCGGACAAGGCGCAACCCGCAGCCCCGTTCTCCCGGAATCCGGCTGCACGGCCGATACGGTCGCCTTGGATGTCATTTCTGGGGATTGGTGTGTAGCAGCCAGCGGCGGCCCTGACTCCGCGCACGAAACGCGTTTGACTGCCCTCGGGAACATGTGCTACGATTTCGGGCCGTGCCTTCTGGCGGGTGTGTGCGCGGTTGTTTTGGCCTTCCAGTGCTTGTGCATCAGGCTGCTGCGGAACTGGCAAGGACGCCCCGGCGTACGCAAGATAGAACCTGCGTGCTGGCGATCCGGCCCCCCGGTCCGCTAGAACCGTAACCGAACAAAACCCGGAATACGCGCGGCCGGTCGGGCTGCCCGGGAGTAACCGGACCGCGCATCATACGCCATGACTGTTATGAGAGTAGGCTTGGTCGGCTGCGGAAATATCGGCGCCGACCTGTGCATTGCCCTGCAAAAGGGCGGCATACCGGCGTCCATCGCGGCGTTGACAGATGTCGACCCCGAGCGGGCCGCGCAACTGAAACGGTCGTTTCAGTTGGGGGCGGATATCTGCGATTTGAATACGTGCATACAGCGCGTGGATTTCTTGGTTGAATGTGCCGTGGCCGATGCCGTGCAGGAGGTGTTGGAGGCAGCCATTCGCCACCAGAAAGACTGCCTGATTATGAGCGTGGGCGGGTTGATGCAACTTCCTGACCTGTACGCCCAGGCGGCGGAAAAGAAGATACAGGTGCGGATACCCTCGGGCGCGCTGGCCGGGCTCGACGCTATCCGCGCGGCCATGGAGGCGGGGCTGCACGCGGTCACGCTGACCACGCGCAAGCCGCCCAAGGGCCTCACCGGGGCGCCGCACCTGGTAGCGAACAACATCGATCTCACGAGCCTGTCAGAGCCCACGGTGGTTTTCGAGGGCAGCGCGCAGGAGGCATGTAAGGCATTTCCCGCCAATGTGAATGTGGCGGGAGCGCTCAGCCTCACGGGCATCGGCCCGGACGAAACGAAGGTGCGCATCATTGCGGACCCGAAAGCGACAGAGAACAGCCACGAGGTCGTGGCGGAAGGCGCCTTCGGCCGGTTGCAAACGATGACGACCAACCTGCCGTCGCCGCGCAACGCAAAATCGAGCTACCTGGCCTCCCTGTCGGCCGTGGCGGAACTACGGGCGGCAGCGGTGGCGTTCGTAACACATCAGTAACAGTTGCGGCCCCGATCGGGGGCCGGGATGGAAAACGGAGAAGACCATGTACGCAGTGGTAACGACCGGCGGCAAACAATACCGCGTAGCCGAGGGCGACGTGCTCCGGGTCGAGAAAATCGACGCGCCCGTGGGCGATACGGTGGAACTCGACAAGGTGAACCTGCTCGCCAAGGGCGACGGCGTGGTAGTGGATCCCAGCGCGCTCACCGGCGCCACGGTGCTGTGCGAAGTGGTCGAGCAGGACCGGGCTAAGAAGATTCGGGTGTTCAAATTCAAGCGGCGCAAGAATTACCACCGCACCCAGGGGCACCGGCAGCATTACACCGCACTCAAAGTACGCGAAATCAAGGCGTAACGGGGATATTCAGCCATGGCTCACAAGAAAGCAGGCGGCAGTTCACGCAACGGCCGCGACAGTGAATCGAAACGGCTCGGACTCAAAAAAGCGGGCGGGCAGAAGGTCGTGCCGGGCAACATCATCGTGCGCCAGCGCGGTACCCACTTCCATCCCGGCGAGAACGTCGGCTGCGGACGTGACTACACCATCTTCGCGCTCACCGAGGGCGAGGTGCGGTTCCGTTTCGTGAAGAAGCACCGCAAAGTCATCGACGTCATCCCCACTGCCGGCGCCAAGTAACCCACACCGGAACACCCCCACGCCATGTTCGTCGACCGCGCCAGAATCCGTGTTGTCGGCGGCAACGGCGGCAACGGCTGTGTGAGCTTCCGCCGCGAAAAGTACGTCCCCAAGGGCGGCCCCAATGGCGGCGATGGCGGCAAAGGCGGCGACTTGTACCTCGTTGCCAGCGAACGTACGCAGTCCCTCCTCGATTTCCGCTACAATCCACTGTGGCGCGGCAACCGCGGGCGGCATGGAGAAGGCAGCGACTGCCACGGCCGGTCCGGGGAAGACCGCGAAATGCGGGTACCGCCGGGTACGGTCGTGCGCGATGCGGAAACCGGCGCCGTGCTGGCCGATCTCGCGGAAGCCGGCGCCCGCTTTCTCGCGGCCCATGGCGGCAAAGGCGGCAAAGGCAATGCCCGCTTCGCCACTTCGACCCACCGGGTGCCGCGTTTTGCGGAGAAGGGCGAGCCCGGCGAAGCACGCGAGTATCTCCTCGAGCTCAAACTAATCGCGGAGATCGGGCTGGTGGGCCTGCCCAACGCCGGCAAATCCACCCTCCTGGCCAGCATCAGCGCCGCCCACCCGAAGGTCGCCGACTACCCGTTCACCACCCTCTCGCCGAACCTGGGGGTGGCCGAGCTTTCCGGTTTCCGCACGCTCACCGTGGCCGATATCCCGGGCATTATCGAAGGCGCCGCCGAGGGCAAGGGGCTCGGCCATGACTTCCTGCGCCATATCGAGCGCACCAAGGTATTGCTCTTCCTACTCGACCTCGGCGACGCGGACCCGGCGGCAACCTACGCGGTGCTCGACCGCGAACTCAACCAGCATAGCGCCGCCTTCGCGAAACGCCCCCGCCTCATCGCGCTGAACAAGGCGGATGTCACCGAAAACCGGGAACGGTGTGACACGGTAAAGGCGGACTTCGACCGGGTCCACATTATCTCGGGCGTCACGGGGGAAGGCGTGCCGCAGTTGCTCGAAGCGGCGTGGCAAGCACTCGAGGCGCAGCGCGAGGCAGAAGCCGCGCGCGCCCAAGGCGGGCCACCCCCCGAACGCGAGATCGCCTACAATTACGAGGCGCCCTTCGAAATCGCGCGCACCAGCGATGGCTTCGAGGTGACGGGACAGCGCGTGCTGCGGGCCGTGCGTATGACCGACTTCGAGAACGAACAGGCTGTGCGCCACCTGCACGACGTGCTCAGTAAGATGGGCCTCTTCAAAGCGCTCAAGCGTTTGCACGCCAAAGACGGCGCCAGCATCCACATCGGCGATTTCGATCTCGAATACCATCCCGACTGACCAGCGGGACCGTTGCCGCGCATTCCCACACCGCTCCCGCCCTTTGTTATACTGAATAGGGAAAGGAGCACCGCACCATGCTTTACAGAACCGTTACCGCAACCCTCGCAGCCCTGCTGCTGGTGGGCGGCTGTCAGTCCGCCTATTACAAAACGATGGAGAAAATCGGTTACCACAAGCGCGATCTGCTCGTGGGCAACGTGGAAGACGCCCGCGACGCGCAAGAGGACGCCAAGGAAGAGTTCACCTCCGCCCTCGAACAGTTCCGCTCAGTCGTCCAGTTCGACGGGGACGAACTCGAAGACATCTACGAGCGCCTGCGACGCGCCCTTGACCGCAGCGAAGACCGCGCCCAGACGGTACATAAGCGCGTCGACAAGGTCGAGCAGGTGGCCCAGGCGCTCTTCGACGAATGGGAAACCGAGCTCACCGAATACTCGAGCACGGAACTGCGCCGCGCCAGCGAACGCCAGCTCGACCAGACCCGAGCCCGGTACCGCGATCTCATTAGTGCCATGCACCGCGCCGAGGGAAAACTCGAACCCGTGCTCTCGCCCATGCGCGACCATGTGCTCTTCCTCAAGCATAACCTGAACGCCCAGGCCATCGCCGCCATCGAAAACGAGGTGGACGCCATCGAATTGCAGGTCAACGCGCTCATCGAAGACATGGAGCGCGCCATCGCCGAAGCAGACAAGTTCATCAACGCCATGGACGAGTAGGCGGCCGGACACTTTTGCCGTCGCCGGTACAATCCCGCCTCATCGCGTCCGGCCCTTCCAAGACGAACACAGCAGAAGCACCGATCGGCCTGCACCAGCGGGTCCGCTATGCCCCTTTCGCCCGGAAGCTGCCACACGGCACGCGCGCGCACGCCATAGCCCCGTCCCGGTTCTGTGCCGCGCGGGATGCGCATAACACCGTGTATGGAAAATTGCCGGGGAATAATGGAATCACGGCGGCGGGCGGTGGTATCCTGTGGAAATCGAGTATATGCCTTCTCCCCATGCCGTGGCCCCGCCCGTGATTATGCGGCGGTGCGGGCATTCGAACGACGCAATGAACAAGGACATCCTCCCTATGAGTGGCCAGGTAGCGGAACAACAGACAACGGATCAACAGGATTTCCTGCACCGGCTCCGGCATTCGCTGGCGCATATCATGGCGCAGGCCGTACTCGAGATGCGCCCGGACGCCAAGCTCGCCTTCGGCCCGCCAGTCGACAACGGTTTCTACTACGATTTCGACTTTCAGGGCAATCCAATCGGCGAGCCGGAGCTCGAGGAAGTCGAGAACCGCATGCGCCGTATCATCAAGGAAAAGCAGCCCTTCGAGCGCCAGGTGCTCTCCTTCGACGACGCGGTGCGCGAGCTCGAGGAACAGGGCGAAGACTACAAGGCCGAGTACGCCCGCGAACTCGTGGATACCGGCAAAGCGGAGGATGGCGCGCTGTCGTTCTATACGAGCGGGCCGTTCAAAGACATGTGCGAGGGCCCCCACCTCGCGCACACCGGCGAGGTGCCGAAGGCCTGCTTCAAGCTCGATCGCATCTCGGGCAGCTATTGGCGCGGCGATGAGACCCGCCCCATGCTCACGCGCATCTACGGGCTCGCTTTCGAGAACAAGGCCGCGCTCAAAGACTTTATCGCACGGCGGAAACTCGCCATGGAGCGGGACCACCGCAAGCTCGGCGAAGAGCTCGACCTGTTTTTCCTCGACCAGGAGGTGGGCGTGGGCCTGCCTATGTGGATGCCCAACGGCGCGGTCCTCCGCGACGAGCTCGAACAATGGGCGCGGGAAGAGGAGTTCAAGGCCGGGTTCCAGCGCGTGAGCACACCGGCCATCACCCGCAGCGACCTCTACCACCGCTCCGGGCACCTGCCGTATTACGAGGACAGCATGTACCCGCCCATGACCATGGACGAGCACGACGAGTACTACCTGCGGCCCATGAACTGTCCGCACCACCACAAGATTTACGCCGCACGCAAACGCTCATACCGCGAATTGCCCGTGCGCCTCTCGGAATATGGCAACACCTACCGCTACGAAAAACACGGCTCGCTGGCCGGCTTGCTCCGTGTGCGCGCCATGACCATGAACGATGCACACATCTACTGCACCATGGACCAGGTCGCGCCGGAGTTCGAGGCGGTCATGGCTATGTACGACCGGTACTACACACACCTGCGCATGGGCAATTTCCGTGTGCGCCTCTCGCTGCATGCGCCGGACAAGGGGAAGTTCGAACTGAACGAGGCGATGTGGCTCAAGAGCGAGGACATGGCCCGCCACGTACTCAACAACCTCGGCATCGAATTCGAGGAAGAAGCGGGCGAGGCGGCCTTCTACGGACCCAAGGTCGACATCCAGGTGAAAAACCTCATGGGCCGCGAGGAAACCGTGTCCACATGCCAACTCGACTTCGTCATGCCCGAGCGCTTCGGCCTCACCTACGTCGCCCCGGACGGCTCGGAAAAACGGCCCTACATCATCCACCGGGCACCACTGTCAACCCACGAGCGCATGATAAGCTTCCTCATCGAGTTATACGGCGGCGCGTTCCCCACCTGGATGGCGCCAGTACAGGTGCGCATGGTGCCCGTCAACGACAACGTCCTGCCCTATGCCGAACAGCTCCTCAATACCCTGCGCAACGACCTCTTCCGCGCGGAAATCGACTACAGCGACGAAACCTTCAACAAGAAAATCCGCAACGCTGTCACACGCAAAATCCCCAACATCTGGATTCTCGGCGAAAAGGAAATGGAAACGCGCAACATCACCTGGCGCCGCTACTGCGTCAAACAGCAGCAAACCGCCGCCTTCCACACCGCCTTCGACGCCCTCAAGAAAATGCGCGCCGAACGCACCATGGACAACTTCGACGACGTGCCCTTGCCGCTGGGCACATAGACGGCCCACCGCTTCTCGGATACCCTATACGGCAGCCCGCCCGTTGCCACATCCTATCGAGGCCGGCATCGCCACCGGTGATTGATGCCGTATAAGGCACCGAGCCCCTCGCCACGCCACACCTTTCCATTAACGGATACAGTTCTTCTGCTAACGATACGTAAAACGGGACTGACACAAGCGAGCGAGTCCGCCAACGACACGGCCCTGCCCCCTGGTTTTGCGATCCTGCGAAGTACGCGCAAGCAAAACGTGTCCCTGGTTCTGCGGTCTTGCGGAAAAGCATCGCTGATTCTCACAAATCACGCAAGAAAAGGAAAAGTCCCTGCTCGCGGACTCAAGTAAAAATCGATCTGAAATGGGTATCTGGACTGTACCCCCCCATCTTTGCTACGATCCCCCTTCGACACCGCACACCACACCAAACCCAGCCAACCAAACACCCTGCGGAGGGGTGGCCGAGTGGTTGAAGGCGGCGGCCTCGAAAGCCGTTGTGCGGGCAACCGTACCGTGGGTTCGAATCCCACCCCCTCCG
>CAZMVU010000073.1:11728-21787 GCA_964569295.1 uncultured Nitrospirales bacterium | reverse complement strand
AACCGGGGAACACGCCATTCGATCCTTGGGTTGTGGGCGCAGCCCACGTTAGCAAAGACGCTCGCGGTGGAACCCGGGTGCCACCTGTTTCCGGAGCGCGAAGGCCCTGAAGAAGAGCCGGAAAACGGGACAGGCGCGGACTTGCAACCCACGGATTCTCGCGAAGCTCTTTTTTCCGAGGAACACAAGCCGACCCCGCGCCTGCACCAGAGCACAGGGCGGGGCCGGCAATTATATACACGTATGGCGATGAACTGCCGAAAAGCGGCTATGGCTTACAACTCGGTGTCCGAGAAGCCGTCGGTGTCGAAGTCCGTGTCCGTATCGGTGCTGGTACCCGGGTCGGGCACAACCTTCCACTGAGCCTGCCGCGGTATGAGCAACAACCGGTCGATGATTTCCGTGGTCGCTTCCAGTTTAACCGTGAAATTCGTGGCCGCGGTATGACCGCCGCGCAACCGGCTCACCGGTGCGCAGTGTCTTGTCTTGTGCATGCCTCTCACTCCTGCTTATAGCGTAAATTGGATGTTTGCCGTTGTCCAAGGCACACCGTCGCGCCCGGCGCGTCTTGTCTGCGCCAATGGGCAAGGCAACGCAACCGGCGCCCTAACTGGTCTTATAAAAGACGTATTCAATCGCCTGATCGGTCAAGTTCACCATGAACTCGACCTTCGCCTGGAAATTCGGGTTTACCTGCGCTACCTGCCGATTACCCGAGACAAGCTTGATGTGCTTCATTCGTGACATGCTCCTTCAGCTTGTGGACGCCGCACGCTTTCAGAAGGCGGCCTCCCACTGCCTGCCCTCTTCATAACACTTGCAGCACGATTTGTCAACTAATTAACCACCCACAACGCATTTTGTTACAGAACTGTTTCGCGGCGTGCGGGCCGTGTGTGGACCTGTTCAGGTCTTGTGGACCTCCTCCGCGAGCCCCTCCCACGCCTCGTAAAGCGCTGCAAGATCCCGCTTTAGGCCTTCATACTCTTCCGTCAGCGAGCGCAATGACTCGTAGTCGGCGGGGTCCAAAGCAGCAAAACGCGTCTCCTGCGCCCCGATCAGTTCCTCGAGCACGGCGATGTCCTCTTCCACTTGGGCCAAGTGGCGGGCGCGCTTGCGAGCCTCCCGTTGCGCCTCTTTGTTTTTCTGATGGCGCACTTTGTTGGGCTTGCGTATTCGCAACGGGTCGGTGTCCACCACGGGGTTTTCCGCCGGTGCTGGGGTGGCCGCCTGGTTGTCGTGGTAGGTGCTGTAGTTGCCGAGGTGCACGGTGGCGTAGCCATTCTCGATCACAACGAGTTTGTCCGCAAGCCGGTCGATCAAGGCGCGGTCGTGCGACGCGATGACAAGGGCGCCTGGAAACTCGGCCAATGCGTTCTCGAGGGCCTCGCGCGAGGCAAGGTCGAGGTGGTTGGTCGGCTCGTCAAGCACGAGGAGGTTGGCATCGCCGAGCATGAGCCGCGCCAGGGCTACCCGGCTGCGCTCTCCGCCGCTCAGCGCGGAGACGGGCTTAAACACATCCTCGCCCGTGAACAGCAACTTCCCGAGGAACGTGCGCACCTGCTCGGGGGTGAGCTGCGGCCGCACCGCCAGCACTTCCGAGAGTACGTCGCCCGCCGGATTCAGCTCTTCATGGTGTTGGCCGTAGTAGCCGAGCTTCACCTTATGGCCGAGGCTCACATGCCCGCCGGTTCCCGCGTGGTGTCCACAGAGCTGCCGCAGGAGCGTGGTTTTGCCGGAGCCGTTCGGGCCGATAAGCCCCACCCGTTCACCGCGCTGCACGTCAAAGGAGACCTGGTCGTAGAGCGGCAGGTTGTCATAGCCCATGCTGAGCTTGTCGGCCTTGAGCATAACGGCGCCGCTACGCACCACCTCACCCAGGTTGAAGGCCGCCGTGTCGGTCTCCGGCGGTGGCGCGTCGACTTTTTCCATCTTCTCGAGGCGTTTGACGCGGCTCTGCACCTGCCGCGCCTTGGTGGCTTTGTAGCGGAAGCGGTCAATGAACTGCTGTTCTTTGCGGATTTGGTCCTGCTGGCGCTCGAAGGCCTTTTGCTGCTGCTCACGCACGAGGGCCTTGGCGGCCAGGTAGGCATCGTAGTTGCCCGTGTATTCCCCGTGTGCACCACTCTCGAGCTCGACAATCCGGTCTACCACGGCGTTGAGCAGTTGCCGGTCGTGGGAGATGACGATAACTCCCTTGCCGCTATCGCGCAGAAAATCCTCGAGCCAGGCGCGCGCGGCGATATCGAGATGGTTCTCCGGCTCGTCGAGGAGCAGCAAGTCGGCATCTTGGAGCAGTACGAGGGCGAGCATGAGCCGCGTGCGCTGCCCACCGCTCAAGGCGTGGAAGGGCAGATCGAATTCCCCCGGCGTAAACCCGAGCCCGGTCAGGACACGCTTCACATGGGCGCGAAACTCATAGCCGCCGCGCAGCATGAAGGTGTCTTGCCGCGTGGCATATGTTTCCATCACGCGCTCGTCGCCTTCGGCCATGCGTTGCTCCAGCGCGGCGAGTTCCGTTTCCATGGCGACCAGATCAGCAAAGCCGTCGAGGGTAATGTCATGGATCGTGCGGTGCGCATCCACATCGGGAATCTGTGCGAGACACGCCACGCGCGCCTTTTTCATGCGCTCGACCACGCCGCCATCGGGCCGGACCTCCCCGGTGATAATGCGGAAAATGGTGGATTTGCCCGTGCCGTTGCGTCCGATAAGGCCGACCCGCTCACCGGTCTCGACACGCAGATCGATCCCGTCGAGCACAGGGCTGCCCGCGAAGGATTTGGTGATATTCTCGAGACGTACCAGGCTCATGATGTGTGCAGGGGGTTGGCACTGTCGATCGCGCATGTCAACCGCGCAGGCGTGCATTATACCCTGCCGTACTGCCCATGACCAAGTGGTTGACGCGCGCGCACTCCCGGCCGTGGCGCCGGCGCATGGGCCATGGTTGCACAGCGCAGTTCGCCGGTCATAACGTCGAACTCGCCGAACACATCGCCCAGGCGCACGAGCATGGCGATGCGCTTACCGCCTTTCAGAATGTCCACCATGCCGCCCATAAGGAAGAACATGCGGTCCGGCTCCTGGCCTTTGTGCATGATGGTGCGCCCGCTCTCGAAGTGCAGCACCTCCGCTTTCTCGAGCATGCGCCGAAGCCCCTGCATGTCGGGATGATGCTGGCCCAGGTAGCGCAACCGCGAGGAGCGCCCGAGCACCTGGATGATCTCCTGGCGCACATGCCCATGGCCCACGTCACTCATGGGACGGCTCACTGGGCGGTGGTTTCATCGGTTCGCCGGCGGTCTCGCGCTCGATATGCCAGAGCTTGGCGTATTTCATGAAGACGGAAAAAGCCCCGAGGCCGCACAGTACGGCGCCGTGGTAGCCATCGCGAAACCCCTGGCGGATAAGGTACATCTTTACGAAGCGCAGCAGGGGCCGCCAGGTGAGGTCGCGCAGTTTGGTGCGCTTGCCGCGGGCGTAGGCATCGCGTGCGCCCCAGGAGGTGAACCGCTGGAACGTGCGAAAATACTCATCGAAGTTGCGGTAGGTATCGTGGTACATGGGTTTGTCGATCCGGCCGAGCGTGCCTTCGACCACCACCTTCGAGTGCACCCATTTGTCCAGGTAGCGGCCCTTTGCAGTGCGAAAGAGGCGGACATTATAGTCGGCCTCCCAGCCACAGTGTTGAATGAGCTTGCCCATGAAGTAGGAGCGCCGCAGGATTTTATAGCCGTCGTCGCTAGAATTGTCCCCGATTATTGAACGAATGCGCTGTGTCAATTCTGAGGACACCCACTCGTCGGCGTCAAGAACAAGGGTCCATTCGGTCGCGATTTGCGGCAAAGCCCAATTGCGCTGGTCAGCGGCATTAACATACGCGTGCGTAACAACATGGTCGGTGTACCGCCGGGCCACCTCATCCGAGCTGTCGGTCGTGGCCGTGTCCACGACACAAAAGATATCATCGGCCCACTGCACACTCTCGAGGCAGCGCGGGAGGCGATCGCCCGCGTTCGGAACCAGAATGAGTACAGTCACATCGTGCATGGTTTTCTCCGGCCGGCCACGACCCGCCTGCTTGAATTGCCCCCCGATCCTTTTCAGCATTCAAGGGTTTGACGCCGTACTACCGCAGTTTTATGAGTTAGGCGATAGGTACAGGGCATTGTGCCGTCTCACCCGCCCAGCAGTTCCTCATAAATTGCCGTAGTGCCGCTGACCATCCGCCCAACACCAAACTCCGCTTCTACATGCGCCCGGCCCGCCTCCGCCATGGTGCGCGCTCCCTGCTGATCGCTGAGCGCAGCTATGATAGCGGCCGCCAGGGCTTTGGCATCGCGCACAGGCACGAGACGCCCTGTCTTGCCGGGAAGAACCATCTCGTCCGCACCGCCCGCCCGGCACGCCACAACCGGGGTTCGGCAGGCGAGCGCTTCGAGTATGGATGTGCCGAGACCTTCCGACCAGCTCGAAGATACATAGCAATCCGCTGTACGAATGAGTCCCGGCACATCGTCCCGGTGGCCGAGAAGGATGACCGCATTGCCGAGATTCAGCGCATGAATCTGCTCATCCAGCTCTTTGCGCAAGGGGCCTTCCCCCGCAATGAGGAGCCGCACCGCCGGAAACGCTTCACGCACGAGCGGCAGGGCAGCCAACAGGTTGGCGTGGTCTTTGTGCGGCACCAGTGCCCCCGCACTTACCAGCAACGGCGCCGCCGCCGGCACCCCAACAGTTTCCCGGGGTAATGGCGGCACATCAAGCCGCGTCAGATCCACGGCGCTATGCACCACGCGGCGCCGCGATGCCGGAATGCCGAAGTCGGCGAGAGTTTCATCAACCTTATGCGAAACCGCGATAAACATATCGGGCATTGCGTATTTTATGCGATTGAGGCGGTGGGGCTTCGGCCGAAAACTGACCCGGCGGGATACCACCACCTTGCCACGCCTCGCCCAGCGCGCTGCAAGACAGGCAATGGTATGCGCATGGCTCGTGTGCGCATGGAGAATGTCGATTCCCGCACGACGCACCAGCCCGGACAAGCGGTAAGCGGAAAGTAAATCCACTTCGCTCCGCAGCGCTATGGGGAACCGCGTCACCGCTGCACCGCCATGATCATGCCTGATGAATGCGCTGTGCGGCCGGGCAGCCAACCAAACGTTGTGCCCCGCTTCCAGCGACCCGCGCAGAAGCCAACTCGCCTGCTGCTCGCCGCCGCGCCAGCCGGTCTGCTCATCGAGGTGGAGGATATTCATGCCATGCCTGCGCCGTTCTGACAATCCTGCAGTGGTATGCGGGAAGCCGCCCACTGCAAAACAGCGGCCTGTCACTCTTCCGGGGCAACGTCCGTGCCGGCCTGGCCTCGATGCGTTTCCTCCTCCGAAGTTCCCTCAGCAGCGCCGGCTTGTGCGGCTGCCTCGTCCTCCGTGCTGGCTCCGGGCACTGTTTCGCCATCCTCCTCGCCTCCTTCCAGTACATGGTTCACGCGGGCGTTAGCCTCGTCGAGCATGGCCATTGCTTCGGCAAGCTCGTGGTCGACCTCGTCGAAATCCTCGGTGCGTCTCAGGTTGACCTTTTCCTTCTTGGCCATGGATGCAGCGGTCCCTTGTAGTTGTTGCGCGTATCTGCCCGGCATAGGGGCGGAACCTCGCCGCCCGGTCTGTCGAATTCCAGCGGGCGCGTGGGCCTGCAATTATAGCGGCACGCTCGGGGCTTCGTCGACCTCGCCCACGAAACCGGCCAGCACCTGCCGCCGCTCGCCTGCCGGGATGGGCTTCTTTACGTCGGTCAGACAGCTCCAGGCTTCGCTATCCTGCAAAGCGGCGATTTCCGCATCGTCCTTCACAGTAAAATCATCCCGGCCCGCCCGCTTGGCAATGCGGGTGATGGCGGCGAGTTTCGGGTCCTTCGCGTCGGTCAGCGGCCGGTCCGGGTCGGCATACTGATACCAAAGGGCGTCAGCCAGTGTCTGTGGCAGGTTCCACTTGGAAGCCAAGGCCATGGCCGCGTCAGCATTGGTGAAACCTAATTCATCGAGTTCGGCTTCGTACAGGCCTTGCTGATCGTCCTTGAGCTTCTTGTACAGCTTGCCGTATTCCTCCCTCAGTTGACAGAGCAGCACCATCTTGCCGATGTCGTGCAGCAAGCCGGAAATGAACTCTTCACCCTGGAAACCGAGCCCCATGTGCGCGGCGAGTTTCTTGGCGATGCCGGCCACGCGCAGTGAGTGCGCCCAGATTTCACTGGCCATGTTTGCATCGGCGCCATTCTGCCGCAAGGTTTCGAACACCGAAATACCGAGCACAATGTTGCGGATTTCCCGGACGCCCAGAATGACAAGGGCGAGCTTCAGCGTGCCCACATACTGTTTCATGCCATAATATGACGAGTTGCTCACGCGCAGTATCTTCGCGGTGAGTGCGGGATCCGCATGCACACAGTCACTAAGGTCGGACATCTGTGAGCTGGGGTCCTCGGTTATCTCGAGTACTCGGGCGACCACCGCCGGCATCGCCGGCAAATCACCGACACCGGCAACAACCCGTTCAACTGCGGATTCCTTATCCATAGACCTTATTATTCCTGTTGCCACTGTCTGGCATGCATGCCGGCACATGGCCGCCTCACCCCAATACCAACGCAGCCGACTAGATCCGGACTGTTCGGAAACGTCCGTGTGCTACCGCACAAGCAAAACCGGACAGGGCGAATGGTTGAGTGCATAGGAGGTCTTGCTCCCGAGCACCCACTCACGCACCTTGCTATGGCCATACGCGCCCATGATGAGCAAGTCCGCCCCCCTTGTACGCGCGTATTCAACAATCGTTTCGCTTGGGTCGCCCTGCTTCTGCACCGGCGTCACCTCGATGGCGTAGGCCTCCAGGTATTCGCCCGCTTCCGCAAGCCGCTTCTCCGCGATATCTTCCCCTACACTGAGTACATGCAGCGGCGCTTGCCATTGGCTCGCCCATTCCGCCGCAAGCCGCAGCGCGCTCTTGGCATGGTCACTGCCGTCGTAGACCGTCAGAAGCAGGTTGCCCTCGATGGCCGCGGCGCCGGTAACGAGCACCGGGGCATGCGCCCGGCGCACCACGGCCTGCGTCGTCGAACCGAGCAGGCCTTCGATCCACGGTCCATGTTCCCCAGCGCGGCCCATAACCACCAGGTCCGCCAGCTCGCTATGCGCAGCGATTTCGTGTGCCACAACGCCCGTGCATTGCTCCGTGTCACACGGCACGCCCACCTTCTCACAGGCCTCGCGAAAGACTTCGAGGGCGGCTTTGCCCCGTTCCTCGAGGATGAGCGTAATGTTCCCTTGGTAATTCACATACGGTGCGGTGCCCAGCGAGGCCGACAAATCACGGAGAAACGGCCCTTCCAGCAACTTCACATCGATCACATGCAGGCCATACAAGGCCGCTCCGCTACGCTGCGCGAGGGCCACTGCATAGTGTACCCCGACATTCGCTGTCTCGCTGCCGTCCGTAGGGACGAGAATTTTTCGTATCATGCCGCAGCGCCTCGCACCAGTTTACCGAAAGCCTCGAGAATGCCTATGCCCGCCGCCTGGCTCTTCTCCGGGTGGAATTGTACCGCGATGACATTGCCGCAACCAACAATGGCGGGAAAGGCGATGCCATGTTCCGAAGTGGCCAGAACATGGCTCGCGTCCTCCGGCTGGGCGAAATAACTGTGGACGAAATAAGCGTAGGGCGAGTCGCCGGGCGCCAAAAGCGGACACGCGCGGCCTGATACGGTCTGCACGCGGTTCCATCCCATATGCGGCACTTTGAGGCCGGTTTCGCGGCCATCGGGAAAACGCACTACGCGCCCGGGAAGCACGCTTAAACCCGGCGAACCTTCACCCTCTTCACTGTAGTCGAAGAGCAATTGCAGGCCCACGCATATCCCCAGAAATGGACGGCCGCTCGCGGCCGCCGCTTTCACCGGCTCGGCCAATCCTGCGCCCACAAGCCCGTCGTAGCAGTCTTTGAACGCGCCCACACCCGGCAGCACCACGCCGTCGGCCCGGGCGATCTGGTCCGGATCATCGGTTATGACCGCCCGCTGTCCCGCGCGCTCGAGCCCTTTTTGGGCACTGCGCAGGTTGCCGAGTCCATAATCCACTATCGCTATCACGTTTCGATGGTTCCCTTGGTCGAGGGAATACCCGCGACCCGTTCATCCTTTGCGATGGCCCCGCGAAGGGCGCGGGCCAGCGCCTTGAATATCGCTTCTATGCCGTGGTGAACGTTCTGACTGTAGCGCAGGTTCACATGCAGCGTAAGCCGGGCGTTCACCGCGAAGGCACGCAAAAACTCCTCGACCAGTTCCACGTCAAAATTGCCGACGCGGCCGCGGGCAAATTGCGCATTGAACACGAGGAAGGGCCGCCCACTCACATCGAGCGCCACCTCGGCCAACGCCTCATCCATCGGCACGGCGGCTGCGCCATAACGCCCGATGCCCTCGGCCGTACCAATCGCGTCGAGCAGGGCCTTGCCCAGGCATATGCCCAGATCCTCTACCGTGTGGTGCGCGTCGATTTCGAGGTCGCCTTCGGCCCGCACCATGATATCCATGAGGCTGTGGCGCGCGAGGTGATCGATCATGTGATCCATGAACGCCACGCCCGTGGCCACATCGGCCTGCCCCTGGCCGTCCAGGTTCACCTTGACGCTGATTTTCGTTTCCCGCGTGTCCCGGTTTATTGCAGCCTCACGCATAACACCGGCTCTCCAGCAAAATTCGTGTTCACACCCGCAGCTTACCGGCCCAGGCCTAATCGATCCGCCAGGAACTCCGGCAGGCCCGCATCGGTTACTCGTTGCGCCGCCTCCGCCACCGGATATGTCAGCCGTACTTGTTCGAATACATGCTCATCGCTGTCGTACAAACCGAAAGCCGCCCGGCTGTTGCCGTCTCGTGGTTGCCCGACGGAACCCGGGTTGATGAAGAACGGCTTATCCTCGTCCAATTGAAACCGGTTGTCGTCTTCCGGCGAATACGCGCCGTCGCTCGAAAAGATACCCGGCATATGCGTATGCCCGAACATGCATATGCGCCGGTCCACTTCGTCCAGGAAGGCTACATGTGGAAGGATATCCTCCCACGAAAACAAATACATATCGCGGTCGCCCGGCGCGCCGTGAACCCCGACAAAATCATCGGTAAACACATGCATAGGCAATTGCTGTATCCACGCCAGGTTGTCGTCGGACAACTGTTCGCGCGTCCACATGGCCGCCTGCATTGCCACGGGGTTGAAGCCCCAGGGCTCTTCCAGCAAACAGGCAACGGCGTCATGGTTACCCATGATAGTCGGTATCTCGCGATCACGAATTATATCGACGCACGCGTTCGGGCTGGCATTGTAGCCCACCACGTCGCCCAGGCAGACAATTTGGTCTACGCCCATTTCTGCAATCCGCGCGAGCACCGCTTCCAGCGCTTCCAGATTGGCATGAATATCCGAGATTATGGCGTATCGCAATAGACGGCACCTCCTGCCGCACGTGTACGCCACCAAAACAACTGCGCCACTTCGGAATGCCGCAAAAACTCCCCAAGAAACTGAAGTAACGCCAACGCTTGAGCGCCACATGCGATGCGTATTGTGCATGTTGCGACGTGCTGAATCAAGAAGAAAGGAGGCAGCGTAATCGTTTGCTGCATCGTACGCGGCGCGTATGGCCTCGCCGTGATCATGCGGTTTTCGTAATTCTTCAGCCGTTTGCCGTGCGCCGTTTTCCGTACTTCATGGCCGCGCCGGTATCGGCGTCGTGAGCGGTTCTCGCCCACCCGTTGTCTTCATGAGTCACGATGTATGCGCCCTCTTGCACCTTACGGCGAAAAAATTACAAAATTTCCAGCATTACCGGCCACTTGTAGCAGCACAAGTATTTCTCACATTTATACAGTGCGGCGCCCGGGAGCGCGGTCATCTCCGGCCACCCTCTTGGGGGCTTGCGTCCAGTTTCGGCTCGCGGGTACGCTCGCCCTCCCTTTTGTGCGCCACGGTTTCTATGCGGCTCGCGGGTACGCTCGCCC